>CACEJN010000001.1 GCA_902559935.1 uncultured Pelagibacteraceae bacterium
AAAAACTGATACTGATAATCAATTAAACTACGCTATTAAATTACTTAACGGATAATATGAATAAAAATTTTAAAGATTTACCACTGAGAAGTGGGGTCGGAATTGTGTTATTGAATAAAGAAAATAAAGTATTCGTAGCCAAAAGAATAGATAATCCTAAAAATTTTTGGCAAATGCCACAGGGTGGTGTTGATGAGGGAGAGGATAATTTAAAAGCTGCATTTAGAGAACTAGAGGAAGAAACAAGTATCAAAAGCGTAGAACTTATAAAAGAATTAGATGGTACATTAACCTATGATTTGCCTGATAGATTACTAGGTATTATATGGAAAGGTAAATACAAAGGTCAAAAGCAAAAATGGTTTTTAATGCGATTTATTGGAAATGATAGTGAAATAAATATTAACACAACTAATCCAGAGTTTTTAGATTGGAAGTGGATTGACCTAGATATAATTACTGATGTTGTGGTTGATTTTAAACATCATGTTTATAAAGAACTGAAAGAAAAAGTAAAAAAATTAATTTAGAGTTTTTAAAACTTCAACTTTTTGATCTGCTAAATATTTAGATTGATCATTAATATCAGTTTTATTAGCCTCTTCTTCTGCCTCTTTAAGTAAATCTTGTTGCTTTGATTTGTCCATATCAGCAAGATTAAAAATTGTACTTGTTAAAATAGATAGATTGTTATTTTTAAACTCAACGATTCCATCTTCAACATAGTAATTTTCATCTCCTGATTTAGATAAAATCTTAATTATCCCAGGTTTCAAAAAGGAAATAATAGAAATATGATCCTTCAATATTCCCATCTCTCCTTCAAAAGCAGGGACCACAACTTCTGAAACATCATCTTTTACTAAAAAAGATTTTTCAGGATTTACTATTTCAACTTTAAACTCTTCGCTCATTAAGCAGCAGCTTCTTGTTCCATTTTCTTAGCTTTTTCTATAGCTTCTTCAATTGTTCCAACCATATAAAAAGCAGCTTCAGGTAAGTGATCATACTCACCTTTACAGATTGCATCAAAACCTTTGATCGTTGAGTCAAGATCAACAAGTTTTCCTGGAGAACCAGTAAATACTTCTGCAACGAAGAATGGTTGAGATAAAAATCTCTGGATTTTTCTAGCTCTTGCTACAACTAGTTTATCTTCTTCAGATAACTCGTCCATACCAAGAATAGCTATTATATCTTGTAGTGATTTATATGATTGTAGTATTCTTTGAACATCTCTTGCTACTCTATAATGCTCATCTCCAACAATTCTTGGATCCAAAATTCTTGATGTAGAATCAAGTGGATCTACTGCAGGATAAATACCAATTTCCGCAATTTGTCTTGAAAGTACAGTCGTTGCATCCAAGTGAGCAAACGATGTAGCTGGAGCTGGGTCTGTTAAATCATCAGCAGGTACATAAATAGCTTGTACAGATGTAATTGACCCTTTGTTTGTAGTCGTAATTCTTTCTTGTAGATTACCCATATCAGTAGCTAATGTCGGTTGGTATCCAACAGCAGATGGAATTCTACCTAACAAAGCTGAAACCTCTGATCCTGCCTGAGTAAATCTAAAAATATTATCTACGAAGAAAAGTACGTCCTGACCTTCCTGATCTCTAAAGTATTCAGCTACAGTTAACCCTGTAAGTGCAACTCTTGCTCTAGCTCCAGGAGGTTCATTCATCTGTCCATAAACTAAAGCAGCTTTTGAACCGGCTCCTTCTTTTTTAATTACTCCAGATTCTATCATTTCATGATAAAGATCATTTCCTTCTCTAGTTCTCTCTCCAACTCCTGCAAAAACTGAAAAACCACCATGAGCTTTTGCAACGTTATTAATTAATTCCATAATTAAAACTGTTTTTCCTACTCCTGCTCCACCAAATAATCCGATCTTTCCACCTTTTGCATACGGTGCAAGCAAATCAATTACTTTAATACCTGTTACAAGGATTTCAGTTTCTGTTGATTGGTCATTAAATTCAGGTGCAGCTCTATGAATTGGCCAACTTTCTTTAGTTTTAACTTCGCCTCTTTCGTCAATTGGTTCACCAATTACATTAATAATTCTTCCAAGAGTTTCAGGCCCAACCGGAACTTGAATAGGAGCATTTGTGTTGGTAACTTCATCACCTCTTTTTAATCCTTCAGTGGCATCCATAGCAATTGTTCTAACAGTAGTTTCACCTAAGTGTTGTGCTACCTCTAAAACTAGTCTGTTATCACCGTTTTTACATTCCAATGCTGTTAAAATTTCTGGTAGTTCACCATCAAATTTTACGTCTACTACCGCTCCAATAACTTGTGTGATTATTCCTTTGCTCATAATTATAAACTTTCTGCTCCTGATATGATTTCTATTAGTTCTTTTGTAATTGCTGCCTGACGACTTCTATTATATTCGATAGTAAGTTTGTCAACCATTTCACCTGCGTTTCGGGTTGCATTATCCATTGCACTCATTCTAGACCCTTGCTCGCTAGCTGAATTCTCTAACATTGCTTTAAATATTTGCGTAGAAATATTCTTTGGCAATAAATTGCTTAAAATTTCATCTTCATCTGGTTCAAATTCGTAACTTTCTTCTGAGCTGCTTTCTTCTCCCTCATTATTTAAAGGGATAATTTGCTGTGCTTGAGGAATTTGAGTAATTACATTTTTAAATTGGTTATAAAAAATTGTACAAACATCAAATTCACCTGCTTCGAATTTTTCAATTACCATTTTCCCAACTTTGTCAGCATCGAAATAATTTGCATTTTTAGACTCTTTGAAAGAAATATTTTCAATTATTTTGTCACCATAAACTCTTTTTAGTTGATCATTTCCCTTTGAGCCTACTGTAATAATTTTAAGTTCCTTACCTTCATCTAAAATTTTTAAAAAATAACTTTTAGCTTTTTTAATAATATTAGAATTAAATCCGCCACATAAACCTCTATCAGAAGTCATCACCACACAAAGATGAGTTTTTTCCTGACCTGTACCTGACAGTAACTTTGGTGCATTTTCTTTATCAGATATACCATTTGATAAATTTAAAATAACATTATTCATTTTTTCAGAATAAGGTCTTCCCTTCTCAGCGCTTTCTTGAGCTCTTCTTAATTTAGCTGCTGCAACCATTTTCATAGCTTTAGTAATTTTCTGTGTAGACTTTACACTAGCTATTCTTTTTTTTAGGTCGTCTAAACTTGCCATAAATTATTAAGATTTAAAATTTCCTTTTAATTGAGTGATTACCTCAACAAGTAATTTTTCTTTATCTTCCTCAAGTTTTCCTGAAGTTAAAATTGACTCTATAATTTCAGGCTTATCTGATTTACATTTTTCAATAATCTTGCTCTCAAATTCAGCAACATCTTTTAGATCTATATCGTCCAGATAACCTTTAACTCCGCAAAATACTGAAATAACTTGTTCTGCAACAGTCATAGGTGAATATTGTTTTTGTTTTAAAAGTTCAGTTAGTTTAGAGCCTCTATTTAAAAGTTGCTGAGTAGATGCATCTAAATCAGATCCAAATTGAGCAAAAGCTGCCATTTCTCTATATTGTGCTAACTCTAGTTTCATTGAACCAGAAACTTTTTTCATCGCTTTAGTTTGAGCTGATGAACCAACCCTAGATACTGATAAACCTACGTTAATTGCAGGTCTTATACCTTGGTTAAATAGTTCTGTTTCAAGGAAAATTTGTCCGTCTGTAATTGAAATAACGTTAGTTGGAATGAACGCGGATACGTCTCCACCTTGTGTTTCAATAATTGGCAGTGCAGTAAGTGATCCACCACCATGTTCGTCACTTAATTTAGCTGCTCTTTCAAGTAATCTACTATGAAGATAAAATACATCTCCAGGATAAGCTTCACGTCCCGGGGGTCTTCTTAATAGCAATGACATTTGTCTATAAGCAACTGCTTGTTTAGACAAATCATCATAAATTATTAACGCATGCATTCCATTATCTCTAAAATACTCACCCATCGTACAACCTGTATACGGTGCTAAGAATTGTAAAGGAGCAGAGTCAGATGCAGTAGCAGCAACGATTGTTGTGTACTCCATAGCTCCAGCTTCTTCTAATGTTTTTTGAATTTGTCTTACTGTTGATCTTTTTTGTCCAACTGCAACGTATATACAATACAGTTTTTGTTTTTCATCACCAGATTCATTGATTTTTTTTTGATTAATAATTGCATCTACTGCAACTGCTGTTTTACCAGTTTGTCTATCACCGATAATTAATTCCCTTTGCCCTCTTCCAATCGGAACTAGACTATCAATTGATTTAAGACCAGTTTGCATTGGTTCACTTACTGATTGTCGTGGAATAATACCAGGAGCTTTTACTTCAACCCTACTTTTTTTAATTCCTTTATCTAATGGTCCTTTTCCATCGATAGGATTTCCTAAACCATCCACTACTCTTCCTAATAATTCTTTTCCAACTGGAGTATCAACAATATTTCCAGTTCTTTTTACTACATCCCCTTCTTTAACATTTCTGTCATCACCAAAAATTACGACACCAACGTTTTCACTTTCTAAGTTTAGAGCCATACCTTTTGAGCCATCTGCAAACTCTACCATTTCACCAGCTTGAACATTATCCAAACCATAAATCCTAGCAATACCGTCTCCAACTGATAAAACTTGACCAACTTCTGTGACTTCTGCTTTATCACCAAAATTTTTAATTTGTTCTTTTAATATTTTTGTAACTTCTGAAGGATTTATTTCCATTTATGCCTCTATCATTCTATTTTCGATTTGTTGTAATTTATTTTTAATTGAGGTATCGACCATAGTACTTCCTACTTGTACTACTAAACCTCCTATTAAACTTTCGTCATGTTTGTAGTTTAATTTTATTTTTGAGCTAAAATTTTTTGTTAACTCCTCTGTAATTTTTGCAATTTCTTCATTAGATAATTCTTTTGCTGATTTTAATTCTGCCTTAAGTTCACCTCTTTTTCTTGAACAAATTTCAATAAAGCTTTTAAGTATACGCTCAATAAAAAAGAAACGTCTTTTTTGAATTAAGAAACTTAAAAAATTTTTAAATAAAGACTCAAATTTATTATTTTCAGAGATTGTATTGATTACTTTTAGTAAATCTTCTTGGCTTATAGTTGGATCTTTAATCAAATTAGAAAAATCTCCACTTTGATCAATTAAATTAAGAATAGATGAAGACTGATCTTCGATCTGACTTAAAAGATTGTTTTCCTCTGAAAGTTCAAAAAGCGCAAGAGAATACCTTTCAGCTGAAGTTATTGAAAATCCGGTGTCTTTACTCAACTTGGTTCCTCTATAATGTTGAAGATTATTTAAAAATCACGCCCTAAATAGCATATGACCCTTATGTCTTCAAGTAGCGGATTCGTAAAAAAGGCGTCTTTTTTGCGGTTAATTGAAGTTAATTGGATCAACATCAACTGAAAGTTTTATTCCAGAAGAAAATTTATATTTTGGAATAATTTTTGCAATAGAGCTTTGTAGTTTCATAGATTTTAAGCCTCTTATCAAAAATCTTATTCTAAATTTTCTTTTTAATCTAAATAATGGGGCATTCACTGGACCTAGTATTTTTCCTTCTATTTTGTTTTCAATAAAATTTTTAAAATTAATAGCTTCTTTTTCTAATTTAATTTCATTATCTCCCGTTAAGATTAAAGAAATAAACCTTTGAAATGGAGGTAGTTTATTTTTTTTTCTTATCTGCAGTTCTCTTTCTAAAAAAATATCAGGATTTTTACTTGTAATTTCTGAAATCATCTTAGTATTATTTTCATAGGTTTGAAAATATACGGTTGCTGGTTTTCCAGTTCTTCCTGCACGTCCTGAAAGTTGATGATAAAGCTGCAAATTTTTTTCTGCACCTCTTAAATCATGTCCTTGAGATGAAAGATCAATATCAACAACTACAATGCAATTTAAGCTTGGAAAATGAAAACCTTTTGAAATTAATTGGGTTCCAACTAAAATATGCGTTTCATTATTAATAATTTTATCTATTTTTTCTTTAGAGTCTTTTTTATTCATTGTGTCACTTGAAAAAATCTCTATTGTTTTTCCAGGAAATTTTCTTTTTACCTCTTCTGAAATTCTCTCAACACCAGGACCACTAAAAATAAATTCACAATTACCTTCTTTTGTACAATTCCTTTTAAGATCAGATTTGTATCCACAATAATGACATAATAAATTATTTTTATTTTTATGATAAACTAAATTGATACTACAATTTGGACATGTAAAACTTGTAAAACATTTATTGCATAAAGCATTTGGAGAAAAACCTCTTCTATTTAAAAAAAACAAAACTTGATCTTTTTTTTCCAAATGTAAATTTACTTTTTCAATAATTTTATTTGATAGCCATGATTGTTTTTCAAGTTTGGTATTATTTAAATTAATAATTTCATAATTAGGTAATGCTGCGTTTTGGTACCTTTCATTTAATCTAGAAACTTCGTATTTACCTTTTTTAATATTTTCAAAAGTTTCTATAGAAGGAACAGCAGTAATCAAATTGATTGGAATATTTTCAAATGATGCTCTAGAAATTGCCATATCACGAGCATTGTAAGTTATGCCTTCATCTTGTTTAAATGATTGATCATGTTCCTCATCAACAATTATCATTCCTAATTTTTTAAACGGTAAAAATAGTGAAGATCTTGCACCAATAATTATTTTTATTTTACCATTAGAAACTCCACTCCAAATTAATTCTTTCTTTTTTTTTGAAATACCTGAATGCCAAACTGCAGGTTTAAAACCAAAATATTCTAAAAATTTTTGTTCAAACTGACTAGTTAGACCTATTTCTGGCAATAAAATTAATCCTTGAAAACCTCTCTCTATCAGTGGTTTTAACGCTTCAAAATAAACTAAAGTTTTTCCTGATCCAGTTGTGCCTTGTAAAACATGAACTCTAAATTTTTTATTTGAAACATTCATTTTTTTTAGAGATTTATTTTGATCACTAGACAGCTTAATTAAGTTTTGCTTAATTTTACTATCAAATATTTGATAAAGTTGAGTTTCTTTGTTCTCTACCGCATCACTACTTAAGAGCACTAACTTTAATGCCATACCCTTTGGGATAAGATTATATTCTGCAAACCAATTTAAAAAATTAATTGTATTTTTTTTTAATGGAGTAACGTCTAATTTCTTGATTACCTTTTTAGTCTTAAAATTTTTATTGTTATTTTTTTCAAATTCGTCCCAAACAACACCAGTAATTTTTGATTTTCCAAAAGGTACCATTACATAATCTCCAACTTTAAGAGTTAAATTACTTTCATAAGTAAATGGATGATTAAAAATATTTGGTACAAGAATCGGATAGTTCATATTTTTATAATATGAAAAAAAATTAAGAGTGTATTGCTCTTTTATCTACTGATAAAGCGGCTTCTTTAACTGCTTCAGAAAACGTTGGATGAGCATGACAAGTTCGGGCGATATCTTCTGCACTTGCACCAAATTCCATTGCAACACCGATCTCTGCAATTAATTCTCCTGCATGAGGACCAATTATATGTGCACCTAATACTTTATCTGTTTGCTCATCAGCTAAAATTTTAACAAAACCTTCTGCATCATCTATGGCCTTAGCTCTTGAATTAGCCATAAACGAAAATTTCCCTACTTTATATTTTTTATTTAATTCTTTTAATTGTTCCTCAGTTTTACCGATTGATGCTACTTCTGGTGTTGTATAAATTACTCCTGGGATTGTATCGTAATTTACATGTCCAGATTGACCAACTATGTTTTCTGCAACTGCTATACCTTCGTCCTCCGCTTTATGTGCAAGCATTGGACCAACAATTACATCGCCTATTGCATAAATATTTTCAACGTTAGTCTTAAAAATTTTATCAGTTTTAATTCTATTTCTTTCATCAAGATCTACTCCTACAGACTCTAAATTCAAACCATCTGTATTAGGTTTTCTACCAACAGAAATCAAAACAACATCACACTCAAAAATATTTTTATTACCATCTTTATCTACAGTTGAAACAACTACACCTGCTGTATTTTTTTTAATTTTTTCAACTTTATTTTGCATATTAAATTTCATTCCCTGTTTTTTTAAAATTTTCATAAATTCTGAAGAGATTTCTTTATCCATTCCAGGTGTAATATGATCTAAAAATTCAACAACTTGCACCTCTGCTCCAAGTCTTGACCATACAGATCCCATCTCCAATCCTATATAACCTCCTCCTACTACGACCATTTTCTTAGGTACCTTTTCTAACTTTAAAGCACCTGTTGATGAGACAATTGTTTTCTCATCTATCTCTATTCCTGGTAATGAAACTGGAACTGATCCTGTTGCAATAACTGTTTTTTCTGTTTGGATGATGGTTTCTTTATTTTTATCATCCTTTATTAAAATTTCATTTTTAGATTTAAAACTTCCGTGTCCTTTAAAATAAGTAACTTTGTTTTTTTTCAAAAGAAACTCAACACCTTTTGTAAGAACGGTTACAGCTTTATCTTTGCTTTTCATCATTTTGTCTAAATTTAATTTTACTTCACCAACTTCAATACCTTTGTTTGCTAAACTTTTTACTTTATGAAATTCTTCAGACAGATTAAGTAAGCTTTTTGATGGGATGCAACCTACATTTAAACAAGTACCTCCCAAAGACCCTCTAGACTCTATACATGCAGTTTTTAATCCTAATTGAGCAAGTCTGATTGCACACACATAACCACCCGGTCCACCTCCAATAACTACAGCTTGATATTTTTCTGACATTTAAATATCTAAAAACAACCTTCTAGGGTCTTCTAAGTTTTCTTTAATCATTTTAAGGAAAGATACAGATTCTTTTCCATCAATAATTCTGTGATCATATGATAATGCTAAATACATAATTGGTCTTATTTTGATTTCACCGTCTACAACAACAGGTCTTTCCACTATATTATGCATGCCCAACACTCCAGATTGAGGCAAATTTAGTATTGGGGTTGAAAGCATAGACCCATACACACCTCCATTACTTATTGTAAATGTTCCTCCCTGAAGATCTTCAATCGTTAGCTTTCCATCTCGCGCTTTTTCTGAAATTTCTTTAATATTTTTTTCAATATCAGCAAAGGATAATTCATCTGCATTTCTCAAAACTGGAACAACCAAACCCTTATCTGTTCCGACAGCAAAGCTAATATTGTAATAGTTTTTATAGATAATCTCATCTCCGTCTATTTCAGCATTTACCGCAGGGAAATTTTTTAAAGCAACTACACATGCTTTTACAAAGAAAGACATAAATCCTAATTTTATCCCATAACGAGATTGGAAATCCTCTTGATTTTCTTTCCTCATTTCCATCACACTGCTCATATCAACCTCGTTAAATGTTGTTAAAAGAGCGGCATTCTCTTGAGCTTGCTTCAATCTTTTTGCAATAGTTTGTCTCAACCTAGTCATCTTAATTCGTTCTTCTTCACCATATTGAATTTTTCTTTCAGATGGTTTTGGATTTGCACCCATCAAACTTATTAAATCTCCTTTTAAAACTCTCCCATCTTTTCCTGAACCTTGAATTGAATTAATATCGATATTATTTTCAGTTACTATTTTTCTCACTGCTGGAGACAAGGTTGGATTAACATTTCTTTTTGGAGCAACATTTGGTTTAACTTCCTCAGTTAAAACCAATGGTTTCTCTTTGGGTTTTTCTATATCTCTTTCTTCAAATACTTTTGGTTCTTTTTTATTTGCATCTAATTTTATTACATTACTCTCTGCAGGAACTATTTCCTCCTGCTTGATTTCTTTTTGGATTTTTGGCGCAGATTTAACCGCTCCACCTTCTGCTGATACAGAACCTAATAATGCTCCTACTTTAACAACTGATCCATCTTGTGAATTTATCTCTGTTAACACACCAGAGATTGGAGATGGCACTTCTAAGTTTACTTTGTCTGTCTCAAGTTCTACAATTGGCTCATCTGCTTCGACTGTATCACCTGCGTTTTTTAACCATTTTGCAACAGTCGCTTCTGTTATACTTTCACCAAGAACTGGGACTACTATTTTTTCACTCATTAAAATTAATCAAATACCTTGTTAATTATTTCTTGTTGTTGAGAATTATGCCTTTTGGCATATCCTGTTGCAGGAGTTGCGTCTGGGCTTCTTCCTATATAAGAAATTTTATTATTATTAGCCTTTAAAGTGTCTAATGTCCATTGGATATAATCTCTAACTGAAAACCAAGCACCCATATTTTTTGGTTCTTCTTGACACCAAAAGAATTCAGCATTTTTAGAGTATGGTTTTAACTCCTTAACCAAAGCTTTTGCTGGAAATGGATACAATTGTTCAATTCTATACATCACTACATCATCTCTTTTAAGCTTTTCTCTGGCGTCTAACAAATCAAAATATACTTTTCCAGAACAAAGAATTACTTTTCTTATTTTAGAACTTTCTTTTAGTTTAATAAATCCTTTAGACTTAGGATCTATAGCATGATCCCACAACACTCTATGGAAAGTATTTTTTTTATTAAAATCTTCCAAATTTGAAACACAATACTTATTTCTTAATAATGATTTTGGTGTCATTATGATTAGTGGCTTTCTGAAACTCCTATGCATTTGTCTTCTTAAAGCATGAAAATAATTTGCTGGGGTTGTGCAGTTCATTACTTGCATATTATCGTTTGAGCATAGTTGTAAAAATCTTTCTAATCTTGCTGAAGAATGTTCTGGTCCTTGTCCTTCATATCCGTGAGGTAACAACATTACTATACCAGATGCTCTATTCCATTTTCTCTCACCAGATGCAATAAATTGATCAATTACTACTTGAGCTCCATTAGCAAAGTCACCGAATTGTGCTTCCCAAAGAGTAAGTGTGTTTGGCTCTACTAGACTATAACCATATTCAAAACCTAAAACCGCAAGTTCAGATAAAAAACTATCTACTATTTCAAATTGCTTTTGATTTTTAGAAATATTATTCAGTGGAATGTACCTAGAATTGTCTATTTGATTTCTTAAAACAGAATGTCGTTGACTGAATGTTCCTCTTCCAGAGTCTTGTCCTACAAGCCTAACTGGATATCCCTCTTCTAGCAAAGATCCAAAAGCTAAAGATTCAGCTGAAGACCAATCAATTCCAGTACCTTTTTCGATACTTTCTTTTCTGGCATTAAATATTTTAGAGATAGTCTTGTGAATATTTTTTTCCTCAGGAATAGCATTTATTTTACCTGAGATTATTTTTAATTTATTTTCATCGAAACCTGTTATACCCCTCTTATCTTTACCTCTTTCAGGTTTATATCTTGACCATGTTCCCTCAAACCATTCTATTTTAGGTTTATAATCTTTTGCACTTTTGTATTGTTCATCAAGTAAATCTTTAAATGATTTAACATTTTGATTTAATAATTCTTCAGTTATAGATTTTTCGTTTACTAATTTATTTCCATAAATTTTGTAAACACTGGGATGAGATCTAATTTTTTTATACATTAAAGGTTGTGTAAATGAAGGCTCGTCTCCCTCATTATGTCCAAATCTTCTATAACAAATTAAATCTACTACAACGTCTCTATTAAATTTTAATCGAAATTCTGTTGCTATTCTAGTTGCATAAACAACTGCTTCAGGATCATCACCATTAACATGAAGAATTGGAGCCTCTACCATTTTCGCAACGTCAGATGGATAAGGTGAAGACCTAGCAAATCTTGGACTAGTAGTAAATCCTATCTGGTTATTAACAATAATATGAATTGTTCCTCCAGTGTTATGTCCTGGTAGTCCAGACATTGCAAAACATTCTGCTACAACTCCTTGACCAGCAAAGGCTGCATCCCCATGAATCAGAATAGGTATAACTTTATTTCTTTCACGGTCTTTATGAAAAAATTGTTTGGCTCTTGTTTGACCTAAAACAACTGGGTTAACAGCTTCTAAATGAGAAGGATTATCTGTTAAACTGACATGTACTGAATTTCCATCAAATTCTCTATCAGACGACGCTCCAAGATGATATTTTACATCTCCAGCACTATCTTCAGAATCAGTACTAAACTCACCAGCAAACTCATTAAAAATTTTTTTGTAAGATTTTTGTAAAACGTTTGCCAAAACATTAAGCCTACCTCTATGAGACATACCTATTTTAACTTCTTTTATATTATTTTGACCACCAATTTTTATTATTTGTTCAAGAGCTGGTATTAAACTTTCACCACCATCTAAACCAAATCTTTTTGTTCCCACATACTTTGTAGCTAAAAATTTTTCAAATCCTTCTGCCTGTACCAATTTATTTAAAATTGCCTCTTTACCATTTTTTGTAAATTGAAGTGCATTTTTATCTTGCTCTATCCTATCCCTAAACCACTTTCTTTCATCTGGGTTTGAAATATGCATGAACTCATAACCTATTTTTCCACAGTAGGTTTTTTTCATAAACTTAAGTATTTCTCTTATATTTGCATATTTACGATTGATTACTCCGTTTAGAAAAATTTTCTTATCGTAATTTTCTTTTTTAAAACCGTAAAAATCTGGATGAAGCTCATCTAGATATTCTGACTCTCTCATTTCTAAAGGATCAAGATCCGCTAATAAATGTCCTCTTAGTCTATATGCTCTAATTAATGCTACAGCACTAATAGAATCTTTATTTGAGTCAGCAAGTAATTGAAAATTAAATTTTTCTGAAGTGTCTAATTTGACATTATTAAAATCATCTTTATCTTGTTCTTCTATTTTTTTTTGTAATTCATCAATATCAATCTTTTTTTTAGTAGGTCCCCATGATGGACCATTAATTTCTTTTGCTATAACATTTAATTCTTCACCAATTCCCTCAAAATAATTTGCCCAACTTTCTGGAAGATCAGCATCTTTGTTTACAAACTTTAAATACATTTCTTCTATAAATGCACTATTAGATTTGTTTAAAAATGAAGTTTTTTCGAAATCAAGATTTTTTGATGAAGACATCTTTTTTATTTAATATATCCCTCTAATATTTTTTTTCAATTAGACAGTTTATCAAATAAAGTTTTTCCAATAATTGATGGTGATTTGGCAACTGTAATACCACATTCTTCCATTTTTTTTATTTTATCTTCAGCTCCACCCTTGCCACCTGATATAATGGCACCAGCATGCCCCATTCTCCTTCCTGGAGGAGCAGTAATTCCAGCGATAAATCCAACCATTGGTTTTTTAATCTTATGATTTTTTATAAAGTCAGCCGCTTCTTCTTCGGCTGTTCCTCCAATTTCACCTATCATTAAAATAGATTCTGTTTCATCATCATTTAAAAATAAATCTAAACAATCTATAAAATTTGTTCCATTAATAGGATCACCACCAATACCAATACAAGTTGATTGACCAAGTCCATTTTCAGTAGTTTGTGCTACTGCTTCATATGTCAATGTTCCTGACCTTGATACAATTCCAACACTTCCTCTTTTGTGAATACTTCCCGGCATAATCCCAATTTTACATTCATCTGGTGTGATTATTCCTGGACAATTAGGTCCAATTAATCTGCTACTAGATCCACTTAATTTTTGTCTGACCTTAAGCATATCCTGAATTGGAATTCCCTCTGTTATACAAACAATAAGTTCAACTGATGCATCAATAGCTTCAATGATTGCTGCTGCTGCAAATTTAGCAGGTACATAAATCATAGTTGCATCTGCTCCTACTTCATTTTTTGCCTCTAAAACGCTATTAAAAACTGGTCTGTCTAAATGTTTTTGTCCACCTTTTTTTGGCGTAACTCCACCAACAAGATTAGTTCCATATTTTATAGCCTGCTCTGAATGAAATGTTCCGTGTGAGCCAGTAAATCCCTGACAAATTACCTTAGTATTTTTATTTACCAAAACCGACATTTTATTTTATCGCCTCAACAATTTTCTTAGCAGCATCATCTAAATTTTCTGCAGAAATTAATTTTAATCCAGAATTATCAAGAATTTCTTTTCCTTCCTTGAAATTTGTACCTGCTAATCTTACAACTAAAGGCACACTAATATTAATTTCTTTAGCTGCATCAACTACTCCTTGAGCAAGAACATCGCATCGCATAATTCCTCCAAAAATATTTATTAAAATACCTTTAACATTTTTATCTGAAAGAATTATCTTCAATGCAGCAGATACTTTTTCTTTGGATGCACCACCGCCTACATCTAAAAAATTTGCTGGCTCTTTACCATACAATTTAATTATATCCATTGTTGCCATCGCTAATCCTGCTCCATTTACCATACAGCCAATACTTCCATCTAGCTTGATATATGCAAGATCATGCTTGCTAGCTTCTATCTCGGTAGGATCTTCCTCATTTAAATCTCTTAATTCAACAATTTCTGGATGCCTGAATAAAGCGTTAGAGTCGAAATTAACTTTTGCATCTAAACAAACAATTTTTTTCTCTTTTGTCAAAATTAATGGATTTACTTCAACCATGTTTGCATCAGTATTCACAAACATTTTATATATTGATTTAATTAATGTTATTGCTTGTTTTTTTGCGTCTTCATTTAAATTAAAAATATTAATTATTTTTTCACAATCTGACTCAGAAATTTCATCACTCATATCAACTTTTGTAGTTATAATTTTTTCAGGTGAACTGCTTGCAACTTCTTCAATGTCCATCCCTCCTTGGTCACTTGATATAAATGCAATTTTAGAACTTGCCCTATCAACCAGGCACGATAAGTAAAATTCTTTATCTATATTTGATGATTCTTCTACGTATAATCTTTTTACCTCTCTACCTTCAGGACCAGTTTGATGAGTAACTAGTGTTTTTCCTAGTAATTCTTTGGCTGCTACCGTTAGTTCCTCAATAGAGTTTAAAATTTTTACACCACCAGCTTTTCCTCTGCCTCCAGCATGGATTTGTGCTTTAAGCACATATTTCTCAGTTTTGAGTGCTTTTGCTTTTTGAATAAGTTCATCAACATTAAGCGCAAATACTCCTTCGGGAACTACAGCTCCATATTTTTTTAATATTTGTTTAGCTTGATGCTCGTGAATATTCATTATTATTTAGATAAATCAGGATCTATTTTAGATGCAGCTTCCCATAAAGCTTTCACAGCATCTATTGAATGCATAAATTCTTTTTTTTCTTTTTCATCTAAATCAATCTCTTCAATTTTTTCCACACCATCTTTTCCAATGACAACGGGAACACCTGCATAAACATTTTTCACACCATATTCTCCATTTAATTGTACAGCGCAGGGTAATAATTTTTTCTGGTCATTCAAATATGCTTCTGCCATTTGAACACCTGAAGCTGCTGGTGCATAAAAGGCTGATCCTTTTTCTAAATATTTAACTATTTCCGCACCACCGTCTCGCGTTCTTTGATTAATTTCCTCAACTCTTTCTAAAGAAATCTCTCCATCCTTTACAAGATCCAACAATGGTTTGCCTGAAATTTTTGTAAATCTTGGCATAGGAACCATAGTGTCACCATGACCACCCATAACCATTGCCTCAATTTCTCTTACTGGCACATTTAGTTCTAATGATAAAAATAATTTAAATCTCGAACTATCTAAAATACCTGCCATACCAATAACTTTATTTGATGGCAAACCTGAAAATTTTTGAAATGCCATAACCATAACATCTAAAGGATTGGTGATACAGATCACAAAAGCGTTAGGAGCATTTTTCTTTACCCCCTCAGCAACTTGTTTAATAATTTTTAAATTAATTCCAAGAAGATCGTCTCGACTCATTCCAGGTTTTCTTGGAACACCTGCTGTAATTATTATTACATCTGAATCTTTTATGTCCTCATAATTATCAGTTCCTGAAAACCTAACATTGAAACCATCTACAGATGAAGATTGTGCAATATCTAATGCTTTTCCTTTTGCAATACCACTAGCTACATCAAATAAAACCACTTCTTTCACTAATTCTTTTATTCCTATTAAATGTGCAAGAGTTCCACCTATTTGGCCTGCACCAATTAAAGATATTTTTGTCATTTATTTCCTTTATTTCATTGTTGGCATAACAAATTCCGCATTTGATCGGACACCTGAAGGCCATCTAGATGTTACAGTTTTAAGTTTAGTATAAAATTTTATTCCTTCCATACCATGCATTCCGCTATCTCCAAATAATGATCTTTTCCAACCACCAAAACTATGAAATGCCATTGGAACTGGGATCGGCACGTTAATACCAACCATACCTACTTGAATTTTACTTGCAAAAGTTCTGCCTGCATCACCGTCTCTTGTATAAATACTAACTCCATTTCCGTACTCATGGTCGTTAATTAATTTTGCAGCTTCTTCAAAAGTTTTTACTCGAACAACTGATAAGACTGGACCAAATATTTCTTCTTTGTAAATTCTCATATCTTTATTTACATGATCAAATAAACATCCACCTATATAGAAACCATTTTCATAGCCTTGGAGTTTTAAACCTCTACCATCAACCACTAGCTTTGCGCCTTCCTTGACACCCAAATCAACGTAACTTGTAACTTTTTCTAAATGTTCTTTTGTAACTAAAGGTCCCATTTCTGATGCTTTATCCATTCCAGGTCCAACTTTTAAAGCTTCAGCTTTTTTTGATAATCTTGATACAAGTTCATCACCGATATCTCCGACCGCAACAGCAACTGATTGAGCCATACATCTTTCTCCAGCTGAACCATAAGCAGCACCCATTAAACCATTTACTGCACCATCTAAATCACAATCTGGCATAACAACTAAATGATTTTTTGCTCCACCCAAAGCTTGAACTCTTTTTTCATTTTTAGCTGAATTTTCATAAATATATTTTGCAATAGGAGTAGATCCTACGAAACTAACAGCTTTGATATCTTTATTTTCTAAAATTGCATCAACAGCTTCTTTATCTCCATTTATTACATTAAATACTCCTTCTGGAAGACCAGCCTCAGTAAGTAGTTCTGCCAATCTTATTGCGCAAGAAGGGTCTTTTTCTGATGGTTTAAGAATAAAAGTGTTTCCACAAGCTATTGCTATTGGAAACATCCACATTGGTACCATAGCAGGAAAATTAAAAGGTGTAATACCTGCAACAACTCCTAATGGCTGTCTGATTGACCAACTATCAACATTGGTTCCAACATTTTCTGAAAACTCACCTTTTAATAAATGTGGTATTCCACAAGCAAATTCTACCACCTCAAGTCCTCTAGTTAAAGAGCCTCTTGCATCCTCATAAACTTTTCCATGTTCTGAAACTATTAACTTCGTTAATTCATCAGAATTTTTTTCGATTAATTCTTTAAATTTAAATATTATTCTAGCTCTTTGTAGAGCAGGTTTTAAAGACCAAGTTTCAAATGCTTTTTTTGCTACCTCAACAGCACTGTCTAGATCAGATTTTGAAGCAAGTCTTACCTCTGACTCTTGTTCGCCAGTTGCTGGATTATAAACTTTCCCCTTTTTATCTGAAGATCCCGGAATTATTTTACCGTTTACGAAGTGTTCTATTAATTTCATGAATACGGTGTTTTAGATCAAAAATATCGAATAGTCTATTTAAACATTAGCTGTTGCTAACATTTTTTTTATTTCAGCTATAGCTTTTGCTGGATTCAAGCCCTTAGGACATGCATTTGTACAATTTAATATTGTATGGCATCTATATAATTTTAATTCATCTGAAACTTTTTTTAATCTAGCTTTTCTTTCTTCATCTCTACTATCAATAATCCATCTATAAGCCTGTAGCAGAACTGCTGGACCTAAATATTTATCTCCATTCCACCAATAACTTGGGCAAGATGTAGAACAGCAAGCACACATAATACATTCGTAAGCACCATCAAGTTTTGCTCTATCTTCTTTAGACTGATAAATTTCTGTTGTCTGTTTTGTTGAGTTATTTTTTAACCAAGGTTCAATAGATTGATATTGTTTATATAAGCCATCTAAATCGCCAATCAAATCTCTTTTAACTTTTAAATGAGGTAGAGGATAAATATCGATGTCACCATCTATCTCTGCATGAGGAGTTGTGCAGGCTAGTCCATTTTTTCCTCCCATATTCATAGCACAAGAACCACAAACACCATGAGCACAAGACCTTCTATAGGCCAATGTAGGATCAATTTCGTTTTTGATTTTATTTAAAATATCTAGCACCTTAGATGGACAATTATCCATATCAACTTCGTATGTATCAATCCTAGGATTTTCTTCTGTCGATGGATCCCATCTATAAATATTTACTTTTCTTAAATTTTTAGATCCAGTTTTGTCTTTAAAATATTTGCCTTTTTTAACCTCTGAATTTTTAGGTAAGCTTAGCTGAACCATTAATATACTCGCTCTTGTGGTGGAAAATATTGAACTTCATTTGTTAAAGTTGATTTGTGTACTGCTCTGTAACTAATCTTTGTATTTTTTCCATCACACCAAGCAAGAGTGTGTTGCATAAACTTTTCGTCATCTCTTTTTGGATAATCGTCTCTCGCGTGAGCACCTCTGCTCTCTTTTCTATGATATGCAGATTCTACAGTAGTTACTGCTTGTCTTATTAAATTATCAAATTCTAATGTTTCAACTAAATCGGTATTAAATACTAAAGACCTATCTTTAACTGAAATTGAGTCCATACCATCATAGGTTTTTTTAATCTCATCAACACCTTCTTTAAGATTTTTTTCTGTTCTAAAAACTGCACATTTTGACTGCATGGTTTTTTGCATTGAAAGTCTAAGTTCTGCAGTACTATTATTTCCTTGTGCATTTCTAAGTTTATCAAATCTATCTAAACATTTTTGTGTTTCTGACTCAGGAATTTCCTCATGAGGTGTTCCTGGCTTAACTAATTCAGCTGCTCTTTTTGCTGCTGCTCTTCCAAATACTACTAAATCAATTAAAGAATTAGAACCAAGTCTATTTGCTCCATGAACAGAGACACATGCTGCTTCTCCTATAGCCATTAAACCTGGAACAGTTTTTTCTGAGCCATTTACAGTTAATACTTCTGCTTTATAGTTTGTTGGAATACCACCCATATTATAATGAACTGTTGGTACAACAGGAATTGGTTCTTTAGTTACATCTACATTTGCAAATAATCTTGCTGCATCAGTAATTCCAGGAAGCCTGCTTTCAATAATATCTTTATCTAAGTGACTTAGGTTCAAATGAACATGATCTTGATCTTTTCCAACACCTCTTCCCTCATTAATCTCAATAGACATAGATCTGCTAACAACATCTCTTGATGCTAAATCTTTTGCATTTGGAGCATACCTTTCCATAAATCTTTCACCTTTAGAATTTGTAAGATAGCCTCCTTCTCCTCGCGCACCTTCTGTTATTAAGGTACCGTGGCCATAAATTCCTGTTGGGTGAAATTGAACAAACTCCATATCCTGAAGCGGTAATCCAGCTCTTAAAACCATTGCATTGCCATCACCAGTGCAAGTATGTGCTGATGTTGCTGAATAATAAACTTTTCCATAACCACCAGTAGCAATAATTACTGTGTGCGCTCTAAATCTATGAATTGTTCCATCATTCAAATTCCAAGCAATTAGACCTTTGCATTCTCCATTCTTCATCAACAAATCTAATGCGAAATATTCTATAAAAAATTCTGTATTATGCTTTAACGCTTGTCCATATAATGTGTGTAAAATAGCATGTCCTGTTCTATCAGCTGCTGCACAAGTTCTTTGAACTATTCCATTTCCATAATTTTTTGTCATTCCACCAAATGGTCTTTGATAAATTTTTCCCTCTTCAGTTCTACTAAATGGAACTCCATATTTCTCTAATTCTAAAACTGCTTTAGGTGCTTCTTTACAAAGATATTCAATACTATCTTGATCACCTAACCAATCTGCACCTTTGACAGTGTCATACATGTGCCATCTCCAATCATCTTCTCCCATGTTTCCTAGTGCTGCTGATATTCCACCTTGTGCAGCTGATGTATGACTTCTGGTAGGAAATACTTTAGAGACACAAGCTGTTTTTAAGCCAGCTTCACTAAGCCCTACTGCCGCTCTTAAACCTGATCCACCTGCACCAAGTACAACAACATCGTACTCATGGTCTATAATATTATATGCTTTCATGTATTTAAGTTAAAAATTACAATTATTGTAATTACTGGAATTGTTATAGCAAAAAAATTTAGGACTTTGTTTGCGGCATTTTTGGTTTTTTTATCGTTAATATAGTCTTCAAAAACCTCACTTATAGTCAAAGCTGAAAAAAAATAAGCAATAACTAAAAATAATCCAATTAGGAATTTAGATGGTTGTGTTGTTAAAAAATTCACTATTTCAAAATAACTTTTATCATAGATATTCACTAAATTTATAATAAACCAAAGCATTAAAGGTAATAAGATTGCGGAACTAATTTTTAAGAATAACCATTTTTTTGTTACTGGAAGCATTATGTTAATCCTCTGCCAATTAAATAAATTAAGATAGTTAAAACAATCGAACCAAAAATAACTAACAAACCTGTAATTTTTGTTGTTTGTAATTCAAATCCATAACCTAAATCCATAATCAAGTGTCTTACTTCACTTAACATTTGAAAACTAAATGACCAGGTTATTCCAATTAAAATAAACTTACCTAAAAAAGTTTCTAAAAAAATTTTAATAATTTGATAATTACTTTCTCCTAAAAGCATTAATGCAAACCAAATACAAATTAATGTGATCGCAAAAAAATTAATTATTCCTGTAATTCTATGTGAAATAGATACTAATGAAGAAATATGCCATTTATAAATCTGTATATGTGGTGATAAAGGTCTGTCTTCCATATTTTATTTTGAGTTAATAATTGTTTCAGCAATTTCAACAGAATTAAGTGCTGCACCTCTAAGTAGGTTATCTGAAACGATCCACAAATTTAATGAATTTTTTTTAGTTTTGTCTTCTCTAATTCTAGATATATATGTCTCATCACTACCAGCTGCTTCAAATGGTGTGCTATAACCTCCATTTTCTCTTTTATCAATAACCTCACAACCATCTGCTTTACTTAAAACATCTCTCACTTTTTCTAAAGTATATGGTTTTTCAAATTCTATATTAACAGACTCCGAATGAGAAACTAAAACAGGAATCCTTACACATGTAGCTGTAAGTTCTATCGAATCATCTAATATTTTTTTTGTTTCATTTGTCATTTTTAATTCTTCTTTTGTATATCCATCATCGGCAAAAACATCGATATGTGGAATAACATTAAAAGCGATTTGTTTAGTAAAATTTTTTGACTCTATTTTTTTTCCATCTAAATATTGTTTAGTTTGATCTATTAATTCGTCCATTGGACTTTTGCCACCACCTGAAACAGATTGGTAAGTTGAAACTACAACTCTTTTAATTTTGAATAAATTATGTAGTGGTTTAAGTGCTATAACAAGTTGTGCTGTAGAACAATTTGGATTTGCAATAATATTTTTTTTCATATTTTTAATTTCAGCTGCATTCACTTGTGGGACGATCAATGGAACATCTGGATCCATTCTAAAAAAACTGGAATTATCAATTACAATTGTGTGCTTGGCAGCTTTTTCTGCATATTTTTCAGCAATTTTTCCTCCAGCTGCAAAAAAAGTTATATCTGCTTTTGAAAAATCATATGTCTCTAAATTTTCAATAACATACTCTTTATCTCTAAAAGAGATTTTTTTTCCTGCACTTTTTTCTGAGGCAACTAAATATAGATCATCAAACTTGAAGTTTTTTTTATCAAATACTTCAAGAGTTTTTCTACCAACATTTCCTGTTGCACCTACTATAGCTATGTTCATTTTAAAGCTGTTATACTAAATAAAAGGTAAATCGCAAACTTTACCACTGCAAATATCACCATTTATGCTTGCTTTTACCTTCTGGTCTACATTCCAATGTGATTTTTTC
This sequence comes from uncultured Pelagibacteraceae bacterium, assembly GCA_902559935.1. Lineage (GTDB taxonomy): Bacteria > Pseudomonadota > Alphaproteobacteria > Pelagibacterales > Pelagibacteraceae > Pelagibacter. The sequence continues at coordinate 21,967 of CACEJN010000001.1, forward strand.
ATCATAGCAATACCAATCACTTTTTTAAAATGTGGTGAATAGCATGCTGAACGTAATTCTCCAACGATGTTGTTCTGATCATCAGTAAGATCTAAAGATCCTGTTAAACTTATTTTCTGTATATCAAATTTAACTCCCATTAATTTTTTATTTATTCCTTCAGATTTAATTGTCTTCAGTTTTTCTTTTCCTAAAAAGATAACATCACTATCTATGTTAATATATTTATCAAAACCACATTCATAAGGATTATCTCCATTATCCATATCATTACCATGAGATAACAGTCCACTTTCTATTCGTTCAATCAAATTAGGACATCCTGGTTTAACATTAAATTCTTTTCCAATTTCAAATAAATGATCATACAGTTTTAAGCCTGCTTCTGTATTTTGAACATATACTTCATAGCCTCCTTGTTTAGACCATCCAGATTGTGCGATAAGGTGTTTTGCACCTCCAAATTCAAAATAATCAAAACCAAAAAATTTTAATTTTGTAATCTGTTCTCCAAATACTTTTTCCATCAATTTAAATGATTTTGGACCTTGTACAGCCATGATATCAACTTTTGGCTCTATGATTTCAACATCAAATTTATTTCCAATTGCTAATCCTTTTGCAAATAATATTACGTCCGTATCTGCAATAGAAATCCACCATTTATTTTCATTAATTCTTAAAACAACTGGATCATTAATTAATCCAGCATTGTCATCTATAATCGGACAATAATAACATCTTCCATCTTTAGATTTTGATAAATCTCTACAAGTCATCAACTGAACTAGTTTTGCAGAATCTTTTCCTGAAATTTCTACCTGTCTTTCAGCTGCTACATCCCAGATCTGAACATGCTCTTTTAAATGATGATAAGATTCTTCAATTGAACCAAAGGCAGCTGGAAGCAACATATGGTTATAAATTGTATAAGCTGTAACACCCTGTTCCTCAATTCGAGAAGTATATGGAGTGCCTCTAAGTCTTCTTGATTTTGCAATTAAAAAGTTTTTCATTTTTTCAAAAATTCTAAAACTTTGTCTCTCATTTCAAATGCTTTTTCAATCATAATCATATGCCCACAACCCTCTATTATATGTGTAGATGAATTATTAATTAGACTAGAAAATTTTTTTCCAGCTTCTAGATTTACCATCTTATCTAAAGAGCCAAAAATAAACATTGATGGGAATTGTATTAATTTAGCAGCATCAGAACCATTTTTGTAATTGTTACATGCAACAAGGTCTACCGCCAGTATGTCTCTTATATCTCGAGGTGATTGTATTATTTTTTCTACTGGGTTACCTCCAATAAATCTTTTTGAACCTTCATAACCCCACTTCATCATTAATTTAACTGCATCGGAGTCCCCATTTTTTGCTAGATCAATTAAATCTGGATGTACTGGCATTTTATTTGAGCCTCCAATAAAGACTAACTTTTTTAATCTATCTTTATATTTATGAGCATATTCAAGTATCTCCAAGCAACCTTGGGAATGACCAATTAAAATTAAATTATTTAGATTTAGTTCGTTAAAAACCTGTTCTAACCAATCAGCTATTTTTTCAATACTATCTAAGCAAGGACCATCGGAATTACCATGCCCAGGCAAATCAATAGATAAAACGTTAAAATTATTATTTGAAAAAAATTGTTCTGTTAGAGACCAAACAATATGAGAAAGACCGCTCCCATGAAGAAATACTATTGTATCTTTATTTTGATCGATGCCCTGTCCTGCATCAGACGCATAAACATTTTTATTTTCTAATTGAAAATTCAAAAATTACCTAAACTTGTTTTCTCAATTCAAATTTTTGAATTTTTCCTGTTGAAGTTTTTGGCAAATCACAGAACACAACCTTTTTAGGAACTTTAAATCCCGCTAAAGTCTCCTTACAAAAATCAATTAATTCTTTTTCAGATACCGGTTTATCTTTAACCATTTCAATAAATGCGCAAGGAACTTCGCCCCATTTTTCATCTGGTTTAGCAACAACTGCAGCAATAGAAACTGATGGATGTTTAGAAAGTGTATTTTCTATTTCAATTGAGGAAATATTTTCTCCTCCAGAAATAATTATATCTTTTGATCTATCTTGTATTTTTACATAACCATCAGGATGCATCACGGCTAGATCACCACTATGAAACCACCCATCCTTCATAGCTTTATCGGTAGCATCTTTGTCTTTAAAGTAACCTTTCATTACGACATTTCCTCTAATCATAATTTCACCAATTGTTTTTCCATCTTTAGGAACCTCTTTCATTGTTTCTGGATCCAAAACAACTACACCTTCAGTATTTGGATATCTCACACCTTGCCTAGCCTTAATTTCATTTTGTTTTTCCTCATCGAAATTGTTCCATTCATCATTCCACGCACACTGAGTAACATGTCCATAAGTTTCCGTTAAACCGTATACATGCATAACTTCAAAACCTAATGCTCTCATTTTTTTGAAAATTATACTTGGTGGTGGCGCTCCAGCAGTCAAAACATAAACTTTTTGTTTTAATTTTTTTTTGTCACTTTCAGGAGCTCCTGTAATCATATTTAATACTATTGGGGCACCACCAAAATGAGTTACTTCATATTTATCGATTAATTCAAAAATTTTTTTTATGTCAATATTTCTTAAACAAATTGTCCTTCCATTTAACATTGGAACTGTCCATGGATAACACCAACCATTACAATGAAACATTGGAACCACTGTTAAAAAATTTAATCTATTTGGCATGTTCCAAGCTACTGAACTTCCTGTGGACATTAAATATGCCCCTCTATGATGATAAACTACTCCCTTTGGATTTCCTGTAGTACCCGAAGTATAGCTTAATGATATTGCTTGCCATTCGTCCTCTGGCATTTGCCAATCGAAATTTTCATCCCCTGTATTTAAGAAACTCTCATATTCTAAATCACCAATTTTTTCTAATTTCGATTGGTCAACATTTTTATCATCAATATCAATTATTGTAATTTTCTTACCTAAAGTTTTTAATGCTTTTTTAACTTCTACATGTAATTGTCGATCAACTACTAACACCTTTGCATCACTGTGATCTAAAATATATGAAATTGTATTTGCATCTAATCTTATATTAATTGTATTTAATACTGCACCCGCCATAGGTACTGAGTAATGTGCTTCAAAAATCTCTGGTGTATTAAAAGCTAAAAATGAAACAGTATCACCTTTTTTAATTCCAATTTTTGACAATGCACTAGCAAATTTTACAGCTCTTTTATAAACTTCATTCCAAGTATATTTCCTATCCTCATAAATTATAGCTTCATAATTTGGATAAATTTCCCTTGCTCTTTTAAGAAACGTTAATGGGGTAAGTGGAACGTAGTTCGCTTTATTTTTATCTAAATTTGTCTCGAAATGATTCATTATTAATTAAACTTAAAATTCATTATGTTAGAACTTCCAGTAATAGCAGATTTGTAATGATACTCAGCTCTAGGCAATACCTTATCAAAATAAAATTTTGCTGTATTTATTTTATCAGAATAAAATTCTTTATTTGAGTCAAAATCCTTAAAGCTTACATCTAAAATTTTGATCCAAGCATAAGCAATTGAAACATATCCCAGACTTCTTAAATAATCATTTGCTGCAGCACTAACATCGTCTTTTTCGATTTTATGTTTATCCTTAATCCAGTCGGTAAACTTAGATAAAATATCTAAATAATGATTTAATTCTTTTGAAAATGTTTTTACTTTTTCATTTTTACTATCACATTCAGATTTAATCATATCTAAAAACTTATTGATAACATCGCCATTTTTATTTGATAATTTTCTAAATACTAAATCTGCTGCCTGAACAGAATTTGTTCCTTCATAAATTGGGGTAATACGATTATCTCTATATAATTGCTCTATTCCTTGGTCTTTAGTGTACCCATATCCACCATGTATTTGCATCGCGTCGTTCGTAATTTCCATAGCTAAATCTGTAAATAATGATTTAACAACTGGTGTCATCAATGAAACATAATCCAAAGCTTCTTGTTTAATCTTTTCATCTGGATGATAAAGGCTCACCTCAGTTTGTTGTGATAACCAAAAACATAAAGCTCTTTCTCCTTCAATAATTGACTTCATATTAAGTAAAGATCTTCTAATATCCGCATGATCAATTATAAAGTCTGCACCATTTGTAGATTTTGAATTATTTGTTTTTCCTTGCTTTCTCTCTTTTGCATAAGCAACTGAGTTTTGATACGCAATTTCAGAAATTCCTAAACCTTGAATGCCTACCACTATTCTCTCAAGGTTCATCATGGTAAACATAGCACTAAGACCTTTGTCTTTGTTACCAATCATATAACCAGTTGCTTCATCAAAATTTAACACACATGTTGCTGAACCCTTTATTCCCATTTTACTCTCTATAGATCCTGTTGAAATTCCATTTCTTTGACCAACACTACCATCTTCATTTACAATAAATTTTGGTACTAAAAATAAACTAATTCCTTTAGTGCCCGTAGGAGAGTCCGTTGATCTTGCTAAAACTAAATGAATAATATTTTCAGTTAAGTCATGATCACCAGAAGTTATAAAAATCTTTTGACCACTAATTTTATAGGTGTCATCAGATTGTTTAACGGCTTTGGTTTTTAACAAACCTAAGTCTGTACCACAGACTGGTTCTGTTAAACACATAGTGCCACTCCATTTACCTTCGACGATCTTTGGTAAATATTTATCTTTAATTCCATCTGAAGCATGATGATTAATACAATTATAGGCACCGATACTAAGTTCACTATATAATTTAAATGACAAACTGGCTGAGGAAAGCATTTCATCAAAGAACGCGCTTACTGTTTTTGGCATTCCTTGGCCTCCATATTTGGGGTCACAAGACAATGACGTCCAACCATCTTCAATGTATTTCTGATATGCTTCTTTGTAACCCGGTGGTGTTCTGACAACACCATTTTCTAAAATTGCTGGATTTTCGTCACCTGCTTTAGCAAGAGGTAAAATTAAATTTTGATTTATTTTAGCTGCTTCTTCTAAAATATCTTTAACAAGATCTGCACTCACCTCATTATATTTTTCAAGCTCATTATAATTCTTATTATCTCTTAATTTTTCAAAGAGAAACATCATATCTTTTACTGGTGCGGTGTAACTTGGCATATTTAAAGCTTAGAATAATTCTAGTTTTATTGCAATTTTGAAATTATCGCATCACCCATTGCTGACGTGGAAGTCTCTTTCATACCCTCTGACATTATATCTTTAGTTCTTAACCCATCATTTAAAACATCTTGAACTGCTTTTTCTAAAATATCTGCTTCTTTATCAAGATCTAAAGAATATCTTAGTGCCATAGCAAAGCTCAAAATAGAAGCGATTGGATTTGCTATCCCTTTACCAGCTATATCTGGAGCTGACCCGTGTATAGGCTCGTACATTGCTCTCATCTCACCATCTTTATTTTTTGCGCCCAAAGATGCTGAAGGTAAAAGACCTAAAGATCCCGTTAACATTGAAGCTTGGTCTGACAACATATCTCCAAACAAATTATCTGTTACAATTACATCAAATTGTTTTGGGTTTCTTAAGAGCTGCATAGCACAATTGTCTGCTAACATATGAGTTAATTCTACATCTTTGTATTCTTTTTCATGAAGTTCTTGGACTTCTTCTTTCCACAATTGTCCTGCTTCCATCACATTTGATTTTTCACACGAAGTAACCTTGTTTGATCTTTTTCTAGCTAAATCAAAAGCGATACTAGCTACTCTAGTAATTTCGCTAGTCGTATAAGTGTGTGTATTAATTCCTTTTCTCTCTCCGTTTTCAATTGGCTTAATTCCTCTAGGTTCACCAAAATATATACCCCCTGTTAACTCTCTTACTATCATTATATCTAGTCCTGAAACTATCTCTGGCTTAAGGGTTGAAGCATCGACTAATTGTTTAAAACAAATTGCAGGCCTTAAGTTAGCAAAAAGCTTTAATTCTTTTCTGAGTTTTAATAATGCTCTTTCTGGTTTTTTAGAAAATTCTAAGTTATCCCATGTAGGACCACCAACTGCTCCAAGCATAATTACTTCACTTTCTAGTGCTTTGTAAAAAACCTCATCAGTGATTGGGGTACCGTGTTTATCATAAGAACAACCACCAACTAGCTCCTGATCAATTTCAAAATCTAAAGATTTTTTATCATTAAACCAGTTAATAATTTTTTTTACCTCAGCTATTACCTCCGGACCAATACCATCACCAGGAAGTAAAAGTATTTTTCTTTTTTTTACTTTAATCATTAAATACCCAAGGCTTTTCGTTTTTTAAATTTGTTTCAAACTTTTCTATTTTTTCTGATTTTTTTAGCGATAAAGCGATATCATCAAGTCCTTCTAACAAACATTTTTTCTTAAATGGATCAACTTCAAATTTTAGCTCATTATTTCCATAAACTATTTTTTCCTCTTGCAAATCAATAGAAATTTCTTCTTGTCTATTTGCGTATTCAGATAGCTCTTTTATTTTTTCTTCTTCAAGGATTATAGGCAAAATTCCATTTTTAAAACAATTACTAAAAAAAATATCTGCATAACTTGAACTTATTACACAAGTAATTCCAAAATCTAATAAAGCCCAAGGAGCATGTTCTCTTGATGAACCACATCCAAAGTTTTTTCCAGCAATTAAAATTTTAGATTGATTAAATGGATCTTTGTTTAACACAAAATCATTTATTTCTTTGCCTTGATCATCATATCTCATTTCAAAAAACAAATTTTTTCCGAGACCAGTTCTTTTGATAGTTTTTAAAAACTGTTTTGGAATTATCATGTCTGTATCAATATTTACAATTGGTAAATAAGCTGGGATACTTTTTAATTTATTAAATTTTTGCATTTAATTTTGATACTTTCTGACATCATCTAAATTACCTGAAATTGCAGCTGCTGCTGCCATTCCTGGACTAACTAGATGGGTTCTACCACCTCTACCTTGTCTTCCCTCAAAATTTCTATTTGATGTAGAGGCGCATCTTTCTTCTGGCTTTAATTTATCGGCATTCATCGCTAAACACATAGAGCAACCTGGTTCTCTCCATTCAAACCCTGAGCTAACAAAAATTTTATCTAGTCCTTCTTGCTCTGCTTGTTCTTTAACTAAGCCTGAGCCTGGAACTACTATAGCATTAACATGCGATGATACTTTTTTATCTTTTAGGATTTTTGCTGCTTCTCTCAAATCTTCTATTCTGCCATTAGTACAACTACCAATAAATACTTTATCTATTTTTATATCTGTGGCTGCCATGTCAGGTTTTAAACCCATATACTTTAAAGCTCTTTCAATTGAATTTTTTTTATCTTCATCAGTCTCATTATTTGGATTTGGAACTTTTCCATCAATTGTTATTACATCTTGAGGTGACGTACCCCATGTAATCATGGGTAAAATTTCATTTGCATTAAGGCTAATTTCTTTATCAAAACTAGCATCAGCGTCTGTTTTTAAAGTTTCCCAATAGTTCAAAGCTTTATCCCAATTTTCACTTTTTGGTGACATTGGTTTTCCTTTTAAATATTCAAAAATTTTTTCATCTGGTGCAATTAATCCTGCTCTTGCACCACCTTCAATTGTCATATTGCAAATAGTCATTCTTTGCTCAACACTTAAAGATCTTATTAAATCTCCAGCATATTCCACAACAGATCCTGTGCCACCTGCTGTACCTATTTTTCCAATTATTTGAAGTATTACATCTTTAGAAGTAACTCCTAAAGGAAGTTCACCATTAACATTAATTCTAAAATTTTTAGCTTTCTTCTGAACTAGTGTTTGGGTTGCTAAAACATGTTCAACTTCTGAAGTTCCTATTCCAAATGCTAAAGCACCAAATGCTCCATGCGTTGCGGTATGACTGTCTCCACAAACAATAACTGTACCTGGTTGAGTAAAACCTTGTTCAGGTCCTATGATATGAACGATACCTTGCCTCTTATCATCCATACCAAATAACTGAACACCAAATTCTTTACAATTTGCCTCTAAAGTATCTACTTGAATTTTTGACTCTTGATCTGAGATACCTTTTGATCTGTCAGTTGTTGGAACATTATGATCTGCAACTGCTAAAGTTAAATTTGGGTGTCTAACTTTTCTATTAGAATTTCTTAATCCTTCAAAAGCTTGGGGGCTTGTCACCTCATGAATTAAATGTCTATCTACAAAAAGTAAAGATGTGCCGTCATCTTGTTGATCAACTAGATGATCGTTCCAAATTTTATCGTATAATGTTGTAGACATTGAAAAAAAAATTATTTTTTTTCTGTAGAGCTTTCTGATTTTTGTTCTTCTTTAGGAGTCTCTGTTGCTGGAGCCGCCTCCTCTTTAGGTGCTGCTTCTGCTTTAGGAGCCTCTTCTTTAGGTGCTTCAACTGCAGGAGCTACATTTTCCTCTGTAACTGTCTCTGGTTTTGCCTCGATATCAATACCAATTTTTTTTCTAATTTTTTCTGCAATCCTTGCTGATTTACCAGTTCTGTCTCTTAGATAATAAAGTTTTGCTCTTCTTACTTTACCTGATCTAATAACCTTAATTGAATCAATTAAAGTTCCAAATAAAGGAAAAGTTCTCTCAACACCCTCTCCAAAGGAAATTTTTCTAACTGTAAAAGATGAGTTTAAGTCTCTGCTTTTTTTAGCAATACATACTCCCTCAAAATATTGAATTCTTTCTTTTTTACCCTCGGTAATTCTCACACCAACCTTAACAACATCTCCAGGGTAAAATTCTGGAATTTTTTTCTCTGAAAGAATTTTGTTAACGTTATGCTGGTTTATTTCTTCAATTGTTTTCATGTTAATATTTATCAAGTTAATTCTTCTTATATTTTTCCCATAAATCTGGTCTTCGGTCGCGTGTTATAGCCTCAGATTGAGATAAACGCCAGTGTTTAATTTTATTATGATCACCTGATAATAGTACGTCTGGCACAGCTTTTTCCTCCCAAATTTGAGGTTTTGTATACTGAGGGTACTCTAGAAGACCATTTTCAAAGGTTTCATCTAATTTAGAGTTTTCATTTCCTAATACACCTGGCAGCAATCTTAAAATACTATCTATTACTACATATGCTGCTGACTCCCCGCCTGACAAAACATAATCTCCAATACTAATTTCCTCAATATTTCTTGTTGAAAGTATTCTTTCGTCCACACCTTCAAAATGACCACAAATTAAAGACAGAGATTTTTCATTAGCTAGCTCTTTTGCTAAATTTTGATCAAATTTTTTTCCTTTTGGCGATAAGTATAAAATTCTCTCACTCTCATTTTTGTTTTCATCTAAAGACTTTGCAAGAACATCTGCTTTTAATAACATCCCTGAACCGCCCCCATAAGGTGTGTCATCTACTGTTTTATGTTTGTCATCAGCTGCATCTCTTATATTTACAACTTTAAGTTTCCATAAATTATTTGATAAAGCTTTTCCATAAAGTCCTTTAGATAAAGGACCAGGAAAAACCTCTGGATAAAGTGTAAACACTTGAGCTTGCCACATAAATAACCTTTAAATTATTTTTTTTCTTCTGCTGGAGCTTCTTCTTTAGGAGCTTCTGCTGCTGGAGCTGCTTCTGCTTTTGGAGCTGCTTCTTTAGGAGCTTCTGCTGCTGGAGCTGCCTCTGCTTTTGGAGCTGCTTCTTTAGGAGCTTCTGCTGCTGGAGCTGCCTCTGCTGCTGGAGCTGCTTCTGCTTTTGGAGCTTCTTTATTATCCTCTTCTTTTTTATTTCTCTCTTTTTTTGGCACTGCTTTATTTGGATTATTTCCATTTGCAGGCATAGGCATTAGTTCGTTCTCACCTAAAATTCTTGCTACTCTAGTTGTTGGTTGAGCTCCTTGACCAAGCCAATATTTAATTCTCTCGGCTTCTAGTCCCACTCTTTCTTTTTTCTCTTTTGGTAGTAGAGGGTTAAAAAAACCAACCTTCTCTATAAATCTTCCATCCCTTGCAAAACGACTGTCGGCAACAACAACCTTATAAACAGGACGTTTTTTTGTTCCACCTCTTGATAATCTTAATTTTAACATTTCTTCTCCTTTTTTTACTTTAATTGGTTAAATAGCTCTGGCGGTATACCCTTGTCAGACATACCTTTCAGATTTCCTTTAGACATCTTTTTCATCATTTCAGACATCATTTTAAATTGCTTAAGCAATTTATTGATAGTGGCTGGATCTGAGCCAGAGCCATTAGCAATTCTTTTTTTTCTAGAACCATCTATTATTTTTGGGTTCTCTCTTTCTTTTTTTGTCATTGATAAAATAATAGCTTCATTTTTAGTAATTATACTTTCATCAATTCCCGCTGAGTCCATTTGAGATTTAATTTTAGAAACTCCTGGCATAAAAGACATAATTCCCTCAATGCCACCCATTTTTTTCATCTGTCTTAATTGAGACAAATAATCTTCCATAGAGAATTGACCTTTTTTTAAATTTTCCTCTGCTTTTTTAAGATTTTCTTCTCCTAAATCTTGAGCCGCCTTTTCTACAAGGGATACAATATCCCCCATACCAAGTATTCTGTTTGCAATTCTATCTGGATGGAATACTTCAAGATTATCTATTTTTTCTCCTATCCCTAAAAATTTAATTGGAACGTTTGAAACATATTTCATACTCACTGCGGCTCCACCTCTTGCATCACCATCAGCCCTAGTTAAAATGATTCCAGATAAATTAACTGTATTTTTAAATTCTTTTGCCACTGAGGCTGCAACTTGACCTGTTAGAGAGTCTGCAACTAAGAAAGTTTCTGTTGGATTAATGACAGCTTCAATTTGTTTAATCTCACTCATCATTTGTAAATCAATTTGAGTTCTACCAGCAGTATCAAATAAAATTATTTCAGCTCCATTTAAATTAGCAGCACTTATTGCTCTTCTACAAATATCAGCAGGTTGCTGACCTTCTATAATAGGTAAAGTTAAAATATTATTTTGTTCTCCTAAAGATCTAAGTTGTTCTTGTGCAGCTGGTCTGTAAATATCTAGACTGACCATCATTACTTTTTTCTTTTTATTATTTTCTAAAAATTTTGCTAATTTTGCTGTTGTTGTTGTTTTTCCAGAACCTTGTAATCCAACTAACATCATTGGCACAGGCGGTACTGCGTTTAAGTTTATCTCATTATTTGTTGCACCTAATAAGTCTACAAGCTCATCATAAACAATTTTAACAACCATATCCCCAGGAGAGGTAGACCTTATTATCTCTTGGCCTAATGCTTTTGGCTTAACTTTTTCAATAAAATCTTTTGCAACGTCCAAAGAGACATCTGCTTCAAGTAAGGCTTGCCTAATGCCTCTTAAACCTTCGTCTACTTGAGCTTCATCAAGTGAAGGTGCCTTTTTCAGAGAAGAAAAAATTTCTTCAAATTTATTTGTTAAATTTTCAAACATATTTATTACGCATAGCAGTAACGCACTAGTGGGCGAACCCTCGCTGACTAGTGTCGATCTCTTTGTTTCCAAAGACACCGCAAAGTTAATGTTTTTGCGGAAACGGCAACAACCTATAATAGAGGTTCAAAAAGTCAATAAATAAGTTAAATATCTATATATGGATATTAAAGCTTTTAAAATGGACGGTTTAGGTAATGATTTTGTCATCATAGATAATAGGCAAACAATTACAAATTTGACGAAAGAGCAAATAATAAAGATTTGTGACAGAAAATTTATTGGTTGTGACCAACTAATATTGATTAAAAAAAATGATATTTCAGATGCTTCACTAGAATTTTATAATTCAGATGGAGGAATGTCAGGTGCGTGTGGAAATGGTACGCGATGTATTGCTGATTTATTAGGCAAAGAAAATAACAAAAAAGAAATTGTCCTAACAACTTTATCTGGCAAATTAAAATCAAATATTGTTGGAGAAAAAATGGTTTCTACAGAAATAGGTGTTGCAAAAACAAAATGGGATGAGATTCCATTGTCTAAAGAATTAAATACGAATAATTTAGGAATTAAAATTAATGACAAAAATAATAACGAATTTTCTGGTGGAACTGCTGTAAATGTTGGAAACCCACATGTAGTTTTTTTTGTTGATAATAACGAAAATTTTGAAATTGAAAAAATTGGACCAAAAATTGAAACCCACTCTCTATTTCCAGAAAAATGTAATGTCACTTTAGCAACTGTTGTTAACAAAGAATTGATAAAAGTTAGAGTGTGGGAAAGAGGAGCTGGACTTACCAAAGCTTGTGGAACTGCAGCTTGCGCAACAGCTTTTGCCGCAAAACAAAACGGACTGGTAAATGATAAAGTTGATATTGAATTTTCTACAGGTAGATTGACAATTTCAATTGATGAAAACAATAGTATTCATATGAAAGGACCAGTTTCAGATATTGAGGAGATAAATTTTAAAATTTAATGGGAATTTTTGAAAAATTTAAATCAGGTTTTAAAAAAAGTGCCTCAGCTTTTACAACGGGTTTAAGAGATATAGTTGTAAAAAAAGAGATTGATGACAAAACATTAGACAAAATTGAAGATTACTTAATTCAATCCGATGTTGGTATTGTTTCTGCTTCAGAAATAAGAGAGATAATTTCTCAAACAAAAATTGATCCCAATAAAGATTTAACCGACGAAATAAATAATATTTTAAAAAATTATATTATTTCAATTATGAAACCTTTAGAAAATATTGAATTCTTCAAAAAAAAAGAAAAATTAAATGCAACATTAATTTCAGGTGTCAATGGTGTTGGAAAGACAACTACTATTGGAAAAATAAGCAAAATATTAAAGGGTAACGGAAACAAAGTAATGCTAGCTGCATCAGATACTTTTAGAGCAGCAGCTATAGAACAACTAGAAAATTGGGCAAACAAAGTTGATGTTCAAATTACAAAATCATCTCAAGGCTCTGATCCTGCATCAGTCGCTTACAAGGCTATTGAGGAAGCATTAAACAATAATTTTAACCAAGTTTTAATTGATACTGCTGGAAGACTACAAAATAAAAAAAATTTGATGGAAGAATATAAAAAAATTGCAAACGTTACTAAAAAAATTGATCCTGATGCTCCACATGATGTTATATTAGTTTTGGACGCAACTTCTGGCCAAAATGTAATTAATCAAGTTGAAGAATTTAATAAAATTATTCCAATAACTGGTCTTATTATGACAAAATTAGATGGCACAGCAAAAGGAGGTATTCTTTTAGCTGTTGCTAAAAAATATAAACTACCAATTATTGCACTTGGATTAGGTGAAAAAGAAGATGATTTACAAATTTTTGAGGCCGAAAAATTTGCAGAGGCATTTACTCAAATTAATTAATTAATTAAGGTACTGGAAATTAAAGGTTTATAAAAACTGCATTTGTAGTGTTCTTTAAATTCATAATGTCCACAGTTTTTAGCTATCGAAGAAATAATAAAATCAAATTTTCCATTTATAGGATATAGCTCTAACTTTTTTTCAGCAATATCAAATTTAAAATTAGCTTTTAGACTTTTTACAGCACTAATCATCACCAGAGTTTTGTTATCTTTTAAAAGATAATATGCAAAATCATCTGGAAAAACTGGGAAATCATACTCTTGCAAAAAATATTTTGCTGTTTTGGGAAACCATTCATAAGAAATTAATGGCAAAGACTCTTTCGTTTTGTAGTTATAAATATAAAGATCTTTTGGAAAATCATTAATATAATTTGAATTTTCTCCTCGAGCCAAGACAGCTTTTTCACGGGTTTTAAAATATAATGCAAAATTTTCATCGTGCGAATTCATTTGATCAATATGAAAAAGGCTGTCTACAGATGCTAAATTTTCTTTGGCATTTGATAAATTATTTAAAGAAAAAAGAACAATAAAAAATAAGAAAAAATTTTTCATAAATTAACTTAAAAAAAAAATTTGAATTATCTTTGTTTAGATTGTGGCTTAATTTAAACTATCAACAAACGATTTAAGAGCTAATACAAGTTTATCATCATATTCCATCATATGATCGTCATATTTTGTAAAATATGAATATTTAGGTTCACTTGCTAAATTAAAAATTTTTTTACCCATCCAAAATGGAACTATTTGGTCAGCCTCACCATGCATTACTAGTACTGGAATATTAATATTTTTAATTTTTTCATTATTTTCATACTTATCTTTTAAAATTAAACCAACTGGAATATATGGATAAAAATTTTTCGCAGCCTCTATCATTGATGTAAATGGTGTTTCTAAGATTAATCCTGCAAAATTTTTATTCTGAGTAATTTCAGTAGCAATGCCAGTTCCTAATGACTCTCCATAAATAATTATTTCTTCTTCTTTTAGACCTTTTTCTTTAAGCCAGTTTATTGCACTAGCACCATCTGTATAAAGACCCTCCTCACTTGGTTTTCCTTTATTGCCGCTAAACCCTCTCCATGCAATAATTAAAAAATTAACATCCATGTCTTTAAAATGATTTAACTTATGGATTCTGTTTTCAAGTGTCCCTGCATTTCCATGAAAATAAACTATTGTTTTATAACTTTTTAAATTTTTATTATGAAACCAGCCTAAAAGATTAATATTATCTGTTGTTTTGATGGTAACTTTTTCAATGTTAACCTCTAAATTATCTCCAGAATAATTATTCTCATCAGGATGATACATTAAATTTCTTTGAAAAAAGAATAAGAAAATTAAAACAATTAAGTAAATAGCAACAATACCAATAAATAATTCCAAAAAAAAATTCCTACGTTTTATTTTCATATTTTTTTCTATTTAATATTAAAAAAAATATATAAGAAATAATGCTTAAGATTAAAAAAACTGAAAAAGCTGATTTAAATGCAAATATTTCTGAGTGGCCCATACTTTTAACAATATCTATCACAAAGCCCATTAACCATTGCATTACAAATGTTCCTGCAAATATTAACAAATTGAATGAAGTTAGTGCTTTACCAGCAGAATAACCTGAAAAAGAAAGGCCCACAGCTGGCTGTGTAACTGATAAAAAAATTGAACTTAAAATAAATAGAGTTATGTAGAAGGCACCTGCTTTTGGGCCTAGTAATATAATCACAAACATTACAGAAAAACTAATTGGTAAACCTAATTTAAGTATTCTTTTTGCACTAAAACCTATACCTGAAATTTTTGGTAAAAAATAACCCCACAAAAAAAAGGATATCAACATAGTTACATTGATCCAAAATAATCCTGTAGCGCTCTGAAGTGGTGTATAACCAGCAACTCTAGTCATCCATGGGCCTGCCCATAAAGTTTGTATAGCCATTAAGCCCCCATAATTAAATAAACCCATTGGAATTACGCTTATAAAAAATCTATTTTTCCAAACTTCTGATAAAGTCCCATTATTACTTGGCTCATCTGACTCTTTATTTTTATTTAAATTCCATTTTGGAATAAAAACTAACATTAAAAAAATACTAATTAAAATTAAGATAGCAATACCACCAAATATCCATCTCCATCCGAAACTAGGCAATAAAAGTTGTACAGGCAATGTGGATGACAAAAAACCTAATGATGCAATCATTAGCATCCATGAGTTTGCTCTTTGTTGTTGATTTTCTGCATACCATATTCTGTAACCAGTTAATGGAGCCATTAAACAAGCACTAACACCTACTCCAATTAGAATTCGCGAAATTAATAATCCAGAAAAACTTTCAGCTAAAGCAAATGATCCTGTTCCAACTAATGCAATTAATAAAAAAGAAGAGACAATTTTTTTTGGTCCATATTTATCTAACAAATATCCAAGGGGTATTTGCATACAAGCAAAACCTAAAAAATAACCCCCAGCTAACAATCCTAAATCAGCTGCTAACAAATTAAATTCTGAAGTTAATACAGGGGAAAGTGTTGCAGTAATTGCACGCAACAAACAAGATAAAAAATAACCAAATGCAAATACAAAAAAAACAACAATAGCCTGTTTTTTTGGTAAAATATAATTTTCCATTAATTAAAAGTTTAAAGATATATCTCTATGAACTGAGTTACACCTTGCAACAAATTTAGCTTGTTCTTTAGTTAATCTGTTTTGAAGTCTTAGACCAATATTATGTTTTATAACATCATTATATTTAATTAATTCTGGCATCAAATTCTTGTTAGCATCATCTCTCCATGAAACTTCTAAATTGAAAAGATCAAAAGTTTCAGAACTTACTTCAATTAATTTTTGCTCATCTACCTCATCATTATCTATAACAGATATTAGGTCGTCTAATTTATTTGCAAATTCTTCAGTTCCAGAAATTTCTCCTAGTTTTTCAAAAAGACTGTCAATTATTGATATTGTGTTTTCGTAATTTTTATTATCAATATTATATTTTAATTCTTTTATTTCTGGTGAAAGCTCTTTTAATTTTTCATTATCATTTATAAACATTACTATTTGATCCAGAGTTTCATAAGCTTCATCAACATTTTTTCTATATCTTTTAGTTCTTGTGTTTTTTGCTTTGTGCAATATTTCAAACTCTCCATTTTTAGTTTTCCAATTTTCAGGAACTTTATTTTGAAGTTCTTTAATTTCTAGCTCGTAATTTTCGATCTTTAATTCTAATTTGTTTTTATCTGATGAGTTATCATCATCTAAATTTCTAATTTCAGCTTTTGTTTTTTTAATTTTCTGGTCTATTTTTCTAATTTTTTTCTCAATTTTTCTTACATTGAAATGCAAGTCCCTATAATCTTTTGTAAATAATTCATATTCTTCTTCCGTTTTTTGAAGTTTTTTTACAATAGTAAAAGTCCCAAGAGCATTATCAAAATGCTCTTCAAAAATATCTAATTTATCCATTGGAAGATTTGTGGGAGTTAATTTCTGCATATCTTTTATTGCATTCGTAATTCTTTGTTCATCAGTATTGTAAATCGCAAATTTGTACTCTTGTAAGCAATATTGAAGCTTTGGATTCATCGGTGGTGGAGCGACATTCGATGTTAAATATGTTCTTGCTGGTAAGTAATTTACTAATGATGGATAAAAACCAACGATTCCAAGACCTATCAATTGTAAAATTATAAATGGAACCACACCTTTCCAAATATTTAAAGTGGTAACAAGTTTTGAAGCTACACCCTTCAAATAAAATAGAGCAAAACCAAATGGAGGGGTTAAAAATGAAGTTTGCAAATTTACCCCAATCATCACACCAAGCCAAATTGCACTTATATTCGCTCCTGGTTCAGCTAATAATATAGGAGCAATGATAGGGACAACAACCACAGCTATTTCAATAAAATCAAGAAAGAAACCTAATAAAAAAATCACTGCCATTACAACAATGAACTGAGTCCAAAATCCTCCTGGTAAATCTTGAAGAAAATCTCTTACTAGCTCTTCACCTCCAAATGCTCTGAATCCAGAGGTTAACATTGCTGCACCCAATAAAATTATAAATACCATTGAAGTAGTTACGCATGTTTCTGTAACAACTTCTCTTAAAACATTTTCAACTTTATATGCTCTCCAAAAACTCCAAATAATTCCTATTAAAAAAGTAATTGTAAAAAATCCCGTAATAAAAATTGCTGTAAGATCTCTAGTTTCTACAGCCTTAATATTTAAATTATAATTCTTAGATAAAATATAAATTGGAATGATAGATAAAATTGCAATTATAATTGGATAATAAGCATCTTTTTTTCCTTTGTGTAAACGATAACCTGCCATCATAGTTGCACCTATTGCTCCAATAGATCCAGCCTGATTAACAGTTGCAATACCCAAAAGTATAGATCCTAGAACGGCAAAAATTAATGCAAGAGGTGGAATAATTACCATCAAAACTCTAATCCAAAATTTTGAATCAAAATTTCCTCTAAATGGAACAGGAGGAGCTGCCTTAGGATTTAATCTTGCGTACACAAATACATAAATCATATACAAACCAACTAAAACTAATCCTGGTAGTAGTGCCCCCAAAAACATATCTCCTGCCGAAGTTGAGCCCACTCTAAATTCTCCAGGCATATTAAATTCACCAGTTAAAATTTTGTAATCAGTCTGACGCATAGTATTTGCAACGTCTGCTGCACTAGCTAATTGATCGGCTATAATAATTAATACAATTGAAGGAGGTATAATTTGCCCAAGGGTTCCGGAGGAACAAACAATTCCGCTTGCAAGGCTTTTGTCATATTTATTATTAAGCATTGTTGGTAGTGATATTAATCCCATTGCTATTACAGTAGCGCCAACAATACCTGTCGTAGCTGCAAGTAATGCTCCGACAAAAATTACTGATATTCCAAGTCCCCCTGGGATCGGTCCAAATAACTGTCCCATAGTAACTAACAAATCTTCTGCTATTTTTGATTTTTGCAACATAATCCCCATAAAAATAAATAAAGGGATAGCAATTAATGTATCGGTTTCTACATCCCAGTAGTTACTCCTAAAGTTAGTAATACCAGCGGTTAACCACTCCTTTGGACCATCAACAGCAAAATAAGCGCTGCTATCTCCTGCAAACAAATAACCAAAAAAAGCTGCAAGTCCGATTGAAATGATTGCCGATCCGGGTAATGCGAAAGCTACTGGAAAACCAGAAGCTAATGCTCCAATCATTATAATTACAAGTAAAGCTAAAAATAAATGTTCCATTATTTAATTTTTTAAAAGTTTATAACTGCTACTCATAAAGAAGCTTGTGAATTGAGTTAACATACTTACTGCAAACACAGCCAAATAAACTGCCATTAGATAAAGTAAATATAATCCGTTTGAACCTTGTTGCGTAATTTCAAAAGAAATTACAGGGCCATTAATGATACTAGCTTTGCCCCCCATGCCTAAAAATATTACAATCAAACATAAAGGAATTCCTAGAATTAATGACCCGATTGCATTAGTCCATGCTTTTTTACGTTCGCTAAAACCAGTATAAAGAACATCAACTCTAACATGGCCCTCGTGAATTAATGCATAAGCGCTTGCAAATAAATAAAGTGCTGCATACCAAAAACGAACTAAATCTCCTTGGAATGCTTGCTCATATTGAAAAATAAATCTTGATAATACAATTAAAAATTCACTTCCAACTACTAAAACTGCTAACCAAATAAAGCCAACAGATCTTGTAAAATAACCAATTACAAAAGAAGCTAATATTAAAGGAAAGTGTATATATGTAATTCTAAAAGCAGGTATTACTAAATTAATTTTAAGTTGTTCGCCAAAAATTGGCTCAACTAGTTTTTCCACAACCATAAATGAGATAAAAAAATCTGCTACTCCAACAATTAATACAGCCCAGAAAGAAGATCTCACAATGTAAGCTGTAATTTTTGTTAAGATCTCAGAGTCTGTCTGTAATGTTTGTTTTATAGATTTCAAAACAAAAAATATAACTCCTATGAGAGAAGCAAAATAAAATAGTAATTGAATATATGATAAGTTTATTGCTAGACCCTCTAAAGGCTTATTTAATTTTTTAAATCCAAATAATTCATAATTAGCAAAAAGTTTTTTAACTCCGGGCCAATCAAACCAAACCGTTAAAACATTATTGATTAGAAAAACTAATGTTAAGGCTAAGATAGAATAACTAAATATTCTTATTAAAATAGATAAGTTATTTTTCGCCACCATATTAAATCTTTAATTGATATATAAAAAGAGGGCCCATTTAAGGGCCCTCTAGTAATAATTAGAATTAAGTTATACTCCTAATGCTCTATTTCTTTGAGCAACATATGGCCCGTCAGACAAGTTAGTCCAAGCACCGATTTCCTTACGACCTTTAACAAAGGCAGCATGTACTTTCTTAGCAAGAGCACTATGTTGTTGAACTTCATCAAAAACTTCTGCAGCACCTTTAGCGAAAGCATCGTAAACTTTATCGTTAAACTTCTCTAGTTTAACTCCACTTTCGTTAACTAATCGCGCTAGTGCAGCTCCGTTTTTAGCATTGTATTCAGCCATTGTAGTTGTGTCAGCCCAATCACATGCAGTTTTAATAATTAACTGATCTGATTTTGACAAACTAGTAAACCAAGATTTGTTAACTCCACAAGCTAGTGTAGATCCTGGTTCATGCATTCCTGGATAGTAGTAATACTTAGCAGCTTCCTGGAACTTCATAGCTTCATCGTTCCAAGGTCCTACCCATTCAGTTGCATCAATTGCACCAGACACAAGGTTTTCATAAATTTGTCCACCAGGAAGTGAAATTGGAGAACCACCAAGTTTTCCAAGAACTTGTCCACCTAAACCAGGCATACGCATTTTTAAACCTTTAAAGTCATTAGCTGATCTAATTTTTTTGTTAAACCAACCACCCATTTGCACTCCAGTGTTACCAGCAGCAAAACTTTGTGTTCCAAAATCATCAGTCAATTCATCCCACAACTCTTGTCCACCAGCAAATTTTAACCACGCATTCATTTCAGCATATGTGAAACCAAATGGAACGGCAGTAAAATATCCAAATGCAGGGTGTTTTTTAACCCAGTAGTAATCAGCACCGTGATACATTTGAGAGTTACCTGATGCAACTTCGTCAAACGAGTCAAATGCTTTTACCCTCTCGTTAGCAGCGTAATAAGTAACTTGAATTCTACCGTCACTCATATCGCTTAATCTTTGAGCAAGTCTTTGTGCACCAGTTCCTAGGCCTGGAAAATCTCTAGGCCAAGTAGCTACCATAGAAGCTTCAACTCTTTCTTTAGCAACTGCTGGAGCAGATAAAGCAACAGCAGCAACACCTGTTGCAGCTGCAGTTTTAAAGAACTTACGTCTTGAAGGTGATCTAGAAACCTTCAATGATTTTTTTTCTTTAATCATTACTCTCTCCTCTTATTTGTTAATTAACTGCACAGAGTAAATTACAATTGTGCGTTTAAGTCTAGAGTAAAATAACTTTAAAAGATTGTATTACAATCTGAGGTAGTAAATAAGAGATTAATTAAAATTATTTTTTGTCAAAAAAGGCTTCGTACACCATCATGAAAATTGCAATTGCCATCAATATATAAACTGGCAATACATCAAAAAAACCTATCATTGTTGATCTTGTAAGTGTCGTAGCTAAGCCAACTAAAAAAGCTGTTGCAAGCAAAGTTCCTAAAAATGTTGTAAATTTTTGCATTTAGTTATTACATTCCTTTTCTAACCAATTAGCAATACCTAAAAATCTATGATCATCGTACCTAGCACCAGTTAATTGAACTCCTAGAGGCATATTTGCATCACCTTGTAACAATGGAAGTGATATACATGGAGTTCCAAGATAAGACCAAACTTTATTAAATTCTGCAGAACCAGTTGTTTTTAAACTTTTAGGAGCGACACCAGGACTGGCGGGTGATAAAACTCCATGATAATCTTCAAATACTTCTTCATAAGACGCGTAACTTCTTTTCATGAAATCCAGGGCCTCGGCATACTCTTTTGCTGAATGTTTATTACCTTTAACAATTGCATCTTGCATTGGCTTAGATAATTTTTTTTTATACTTTTTATAATATAATCCAAAATTATTTGCTAAATCAGTTTCATACATAATTTGATGATATTTATGAATATCTTTAAAATAAGAAGGGTTATCAAAAACCTCAATATTTTTTTTAAAAGACTTTATAAAATATTCAAAAGCTTCTCTGGATTTTTTTTCAATATTTTTCCAATAATCTGTTTTATAAAAAATAAATTTAGGTTCAAACAAAGGACCTTTTTTTGTTTCCACAAGCATATTCTCAGCTGAATAATGAACGGTTGCAGGGTCAAAATTATCTTTTTTAATTAAAACTTTTGAAAGTAATGCAACGTCTTCTACTGATCTTCCAAATACACCTATGTGATCTAATTTTTCTGAAGTTTTAAGTACACCATTTCTTGAAATTAACCCGTAAGTTGGTTTGTAACCTACAACTCCACAATATGATGCTGGTCTTATTATTGAACCACCTGTTTGTGAACCAATTGATAAAGGTGCCATAAACGAAGCAACGGCTGCTGCAGATCCACTTGAAGAACCGCCTGGAGTTCTTGAATGATCATGTGGATTAGTCGTTTTAGGAGGGCCAAGATATGCTAATTCGGCTGTAGCTGTTTTACCCATTACAATTGCGCCAGCTGCTAATAATAAATCAACTATTTCTGCATTTTGTGAGTAAGATTTGCCCTTTCTAATTACAGTTCCACATTCGGTTGGCATATCAAGAGTTCCAACAATATCTTTCACAGCCACAGGGACACCGTGTAATGGTCCTAAAGGTTTACCTGATCTTCTATATTCGTCAGCTTCTGCTGCTTTTTCTAGTAGAAGTTTTTTATCAAAGTGGGCCCAAGCTTTTACATCTTTTTCAAATTTATTAATTCTTTCTATATACTTTTCACATATTTCTACTGATGTTAATTGAGCCTCTTTTATTTTCAAAGCAAGCTCTTCAGCTTTAAGAGAAAAAATATCTATCATTTCTTTTAGTTAGCAAATAACGTTTCTGGTAACCATAAAGCAATTGCGGGAAACATATACATTAAAAACATAGCGAAAATCACAATTGCTAAAAACGGCATAATACCTCTAAAAATATCCATTAATTCAACGTTAGTTTTTTGAACTCCTTTTAAATAATAAGCCGACATCGCCATTGGCGGCGTTAAAAAAGAGGTTTGCAAATTTAAAGCTATTAACATTGCAAAAAAATATGGGTTAACGCCAAAAATTTCTAATAGTGGTAAAAAAATTGGAACAAAAATAATTAAAATTTCAGTCCACTCTAATGGCCATCCTAAAAGGAAAATTATAATTTGTGTAATTACTAGAAATTGCCAAGTTGAAATATTTATAGAAGTAAAAAAATGTTCAAAAACTTCATGTCCACCTAGGTAAGAAAATACTGAAGAAAAAGTCCAAGATCCAATAAATAACCACATAATCATAGCTGTTGTTTTAGCAGTTAAAAAAACAGACTCTTTAAAGTTTTGCCATTTAAGCGTTTTATAGAACCAAGATAAAATCAATGCTCCAAAAGCTCCTGCTGCTGCAGCTTCTGCTGGTGTTGCTATTCCAGCTAAAATTGTTCCAAGCACCAACATAATTAATCCAAATAAAGGCACAAAAGAAACTAATACCTCTTTTAAAATTTCTGCACGAGGTGGAATATCTTCTTTTGGAGGTCTGGGTGCTATAGATGGATTCAGCCACGCTCTTATAACTGCATAGCCAATATACAATCCTGCCAAAAGTAAACCTGGAAAGATAGCGGCCGCAAAAAGTCTTAGAGGTGATAATTGAGCAATAACTGAATAAACAATCAACATAATGCTTGGTGGTATTAGAATGCCTAAACATCCTCCAGAACATATTATTCCTGATGCAAATTTTTTATCGTAGCCAGCTTTTACCATTGCTGGCCAAGCTAATAATCCCATCAACGTCACTACTGCACCAATAATTCCTGTTGCTGTAGAAAACAGTGTACAAGTGATTAATGCAGCAACAGCCATAGATGCTGGAAGTCTATGTGCAGCTAATCTTATGGCAAAAAATAATTTTGCTACAATTCCCGCTCTCTCAACTAAATAACCCATGAACAAGAATAAAGGTACAGCTGTCAGAACATTATTATCCATAACAGTATAGGTGTTTTGAACAAATAATTGAAAAATTCTATTATCAAAAATATGTTCCATCATGGTCGCGTCGTAGTAAGCGTAATAACCAAACACAATACCCATCGCCATTAATGTAAATGCAATTGGAAAACCTAAAAGAACAGCAAATAGAAATATACCCATCATTAAAATTGCAACTTCTGGATTTGAAAGACTAAATAACATTTGATTTATCTTCCTCTTGTGATGTTCTCATCAGCATTTGTTCTGTTTCCTCAGCAACTACCATTCGCATAGGCCATTGTCCTGTTTTGATACAAATAATAGATCTAAAAACTTCTGCAATTCCTTGAATAACTAACAATGTACCTGCAGCAGGTATCATAGATTTAACCATGTAAATTTGTATTTGAGCTGGACTACTCCAACTTGTCTCTTTTATTTTCCAAGCAATTGCAGCGTATTCATATCCGTAAAAAGCTAAAGCAACGACGCCTGGAAAAAAGAAGATAAAATAAAGGACTAAATCTATCCAAGCTTGGGTTCTTTGTTTAAATAATCGATAAATTACATCACCTCTTACATGGGCTTCGGTTGCTAAACAATATGCACCCGACATCATTAGTATTGCCCCATACATTTGCATACTAAAATCAAAATTCCATAAAGTTGGCTTATTAAAAACATAAGCCATAACAACTTCATAAACTGTTCCACCCATTAAAATTACAATACACCAAGAAAATGCTTTACCCATTGAGGTGCTAAGTGTGTCCGCAAATTTAATGAAAGTTTCCATCATCAAAAAGTATATTAAATTAAACTAAAAAAAAAGGGGGTTTTTAAACCCCCTTTTTTGAATTTACTAAAGTTAATTAGATTTTAACTTTCTCAATTGGTCCAAACTCATTTTCATAAGCTAATTTGTAGTTCGGTTGATTCATCAACAGATACTTCATAGTTCTCTTAGCGTATGCTTTTTGTGAGTCTACTACTTTCTTAAAGAAAGCATCCTTACCAGAAAACTCACCAATGATTTTATCCCAACCTTTTAATTGCTCGGCTAAGATAGCATCAGAAGTTTGGTAAACATTTACCTTATGCTCATTCATTAACTTAGCTAAGTCAGCTGAATATCTAACTAAAGCTTTAAAGTAGTTATCTGAGTTTGCAGCGTATGCAGCATTCTTCAAGATAGCTTGATGAGCAGGTGAAAGGCTGTTTAGTCTCTTCGTGTTCACAGGAATTTCAAACATTTCCTGGGATTGGTGGAAACTTCCTAAGTGATAGTGTTTAGAGACATCTTGCATTCCAAACTGTGAGTCTGACGTTGGGTTGTTAAACTCTGCAGCATCAATCAAACCAGTTTTCATGGCTGGTTGGATCTCACCACCTGGCAATTGTCTTACGACCATTCCCATGGCAGTTAAAACGTTAGTCGCAAGACCAACTGTTCTATACTTCATACCTTTTACATCAGATACTTTTGTTACGTTCTTTTTGAACCAACCAAATGGTTGTGCTGGCATTGGCATATGGAAGAAACCAGTGTAATTAAATCCAACACTTTTTACTGCTTCTTCGTATAATGCTCTTCCTCCACCATACTCCATCCATCCCATTACTTCTTGAGATGACATTCCGTATGAAGGACCAGTTCCAAAAAGTGAAGCTGCAGCATTTTTTCCATACCAGTATGCAGTCACCCAGTGACCCATATCTACTACTCCTGAACTTACTGCTTGTCCAATTTCTGAAGTTTTTACAACGGCACCAACAGGCTGTAGATCAATTTTTAATGATCCTCCAGACATGTCACTAACCATTTTTGCATAGTCTCCTGCCATTTCAAAAAAGATGTTTGCGCCTGAAGGCCAAGCTGCTTGCATTTTTAATGTTAATGGCGCACCAAAAGCAACATTAGGCATTGCTACTGCTGTAGCGGCTGCCGCACCAGTTGCTGCTGCTGCTTTGAAGAACTTTCTTCTTGAAGGAGTTTTAGAACCCTTCAATGATTTTTTGTTCTTAATCATTATATTCTCCTCTAGTTAATTAACTGAAGAAATTTAAACATAGATTCAGTTTAGAGTCTTTCTAAAAGATGGGCCAAAATGACCCATATTGAACAAATTTTAAAAAAAATTTCAATTTCTAGTAGAACTAAAGTTTTAAATTAACTTATTATCTTCATAAACACAGCATTTCTCAGCGGGTATATGAAGTTTAACATTCTGGTTTGGTATTTCGGTCTCTCTGGTGACTTTTGATTTAATTGTAAAATCTCCCATTTTGGCAGTGATTAATTTATAGTTTCCAAGATCCTCAACCTTTTCGACATTAACATCAATTAAGTTTTGATTTTGGTTTTGTGCGATCTTAATGAATTCAGATCTAATTCCTAATTTAATATTTTTTGTTTTTAAATTGGATAAATTTGTATGGGTTTTAATTAAAGTATTATTAATCTTTACACTATCGTTTGAGGAAGCTTCACTTTCAAATAAATTCATAGCTGGTGATCCAATAAAGTATCCAACAAACGTTGTATTAGGTCTTTCAAAAAGTTCTTTCGGAGAACCAGTTTGAACCACTTCTCCTTCACTCATAACTATTATATTATCTGCAAAAGTCATCGCTTCGTTTTGGTCGTGCGTTACATAAACTAATGTTGTTTTGTATTGCTCATTAATTTCTTTAAGATTTCTTCTTAATCTAAATTTTAAGTCTGGATCAATAACAGTTAAAGGCTCATCCATTAGAACAGCGGCAACATCTTCTCTTACAAGACCTCTTCCTAAAGATATTAATTGCTTTTGATCTGCTGTTAATTTTCTTGCAGGAGAATTTAAAAAAGATTTTAAATTTAAAGTTTCAGCAACTGAATTAACTCTTTCATCGGTTTTACTTTTAGAAAAATCTCTACATTTAAGTGGAAAAGCTAAATTTTCATAAACAGTCATTGTATTATAAATAACTGGAAATTGAAAAACTTGAGCAATATTTCTATCTTCTGTTTTTAAATCTGTAACATCTTTATCATCAAATAATATTCTTCCAGCAGAAGGCCTTACTAAGCCAGATACAATATTTAGCATTGTAGTTTTTCCGCATCCAGAAGGACCTAAGATCGCATATCGATTTCCATTTTCCCATGTCATCGAAAAAGGATTCAAGGCATAAACTGGATTTGGATCATTTGGATTGTATGAATGAGAAATGTTACTTAAATCAATTTTAGCCATTTAAACCTCCAAAAGGTGAAGATGCTAATTTTCCATCAGCATGAAACGCATAAGCTTTATCAATTTTAAAATTAATTTTAATTTTGTCGTGTATCTTAAAGTTTAAAACTTCTTCTATTGAAACTATAATTTTTGTATTTCCTCTCTTTAGGTGAAGCAATGTTTCTGAGCCACTTATTTCTGCAAGCTCAACTTCAAATTCATGTCCATTTTCATTTAATTCGATATCAGAAGATCTTAATCCAATTTTTAAACCATCTTCCGTTAATTTAGATAAATGTTGTGGAGCCTCTACATCAATGCCTTCAAATTTAATATGATTATCTGAAATTTTAGCTTCTATTATATTCATTGGGGGGTCATTAGAGATTTCTGCAACTTTCAATGAGTTTGGATTTTCAAATATTTCTTTTGCCGGACCAACTTGTAGGACCTTACCTTCATCTAGAACTATAACTTCACCATTTAATTCCATAGTTTCTCTTGGATCTGTGGTTGAATAAATTAATATTGTTTCATCTGCTAAACCTTTAGAAAATAGGTTTTTAAACTCTTCTCTAAGTTGCTCTCTCAATTTGTAATCCAAATTTACCAAAGGTTCGTCTAGTAATAATATTTTTGCGTTTTTAACCAGGGATCTTGCAAGCGAAACTCTTTGTTGCTGACCTCCTGAAAGCTCTTGGATCTTTCTATTTTCAAAACCTACCAACCCAACAGACTTTAACGCATCCATTACTTTATCATTGATAACAGTTTGATCTATTTTTCTTTGTTTCAAAGGAAAAGATATGTTTTCAAAAACATTTAAATGAGGATAGTTTATGAATTGCTGATAAACCATAGCTACATTTCTTTCCCAGACAGGAACTTTTAAAAAATTTTTACCATCAAATTCAATTTCACCACTGTCTGGTGTTAAGAGACCAGCTATTGTTTTTAATAAAGTAGTCTTTCCAGATAG
Organism: uncultured Pelagibacteraceae bacterium; assembly: GCA_902559935.1. Classification (GTDB taxonomy): domain Bacteria; phylum Pseudomonadota; class Alphaproteobacteria; order Pelagibacterales; family Pelagibacteraceae; genus Pelagibacter. The sequence goes on from CACEJN010000001.1 coordinate 49,803, forward strand.
TGTTCTTCCTAAAATCGTATAGAGATTTCCTTCTTTAAAATTAAAAGATACTTCGTTTAAATGATATTGATCATCAGGTTTATAAGATAAATTGTTAGCAACTAAATCCATTATTTAATAGCTCCTGATAAATTTCCTTTTGATAAATATCGTTCAACTATGAACGCAACAATAATTAATGGTGCTACTGAAACTAAAGCTGATGCTGATAAACTCCACCAAGGGGTCACTGATGAATTTAATGCAACAATCTTTACTGGTAACAATTGAACTTCTGTAAAAGTTAAAATAAAAGCAAAAAAGAAATCAATCCATCCAAAAATTATACAAAACATTCCAGCTACAATTAATCCTGGTATTGAATTTGGTAACACCACTTTTAAAAATGCTTGATAAGGATTACAACCATCAATCAGAGCTGTCTCGTCAATTTCTCTTGGAACTTTATTAAAAAAGTCTACCATAATCCAAACTGCTATTGGCATTAATAAAACAATGTAAACAACAATTAACCCTGTTAGACTATCTAATAAATTTATCGAACTTAAAAATAAAAAAAATGGAATTGATAAAACTATTGGCGGCATAATTCTTTGTGAAATAAAGAAAAAAGTAATATCGTTATTTTTTACAAAACCTGCCTTGAATGTATATCTTGATAGTGCATAGGCAGACAATGTTCCAAGAATAATACTAATTAAACTTGCAGTACAAGTTACAAACAAGCTATTAAAATAAGGTTCAATTATATCTACCCCTCCTCTGGCTGGCGATTTAATTAAAACCTTCCACCCTTCTAAATTAGGTTCAAAATCTAACCACGGAATGTAAGTTACTCCACCATTAACAGACTGAAAGTCTTTAAAGGATGTTGTTAAAGCCCAAAGAAAAGGCGCCACAACAAACACTGTCCAAACGACAATAAAGAAATATTTTAAAAAAATATATAATTTATTCATACTCTATTCTTTTAATAAAAGTTTAGTTAAGACTTTTGCGATTATAGTCAAACTTATGATCATAATTATTAAGTAAGTGAATGACATTGATGCTGCATAACCCATCTGAAATTCTCTTAACCCTTTTATGAAAATATAAAAACTTGAAGTTTCAGTAGAAGTTCCCGGGCCACCAGAAGTTAAAACGTAAACTGTATCCATTATCTTTGAAGCCTCAATCAACCTTATAATTATTGCTCCAATAGATATTGGGGCCATCAATGGAAATGTTACATAAATAAACTTTCTGACTGGACTAGCGCCATCGATAGCAGCAGCCAAAAACGGTTCTTTAGGTAATGATAATAAGCCCGCTAACAAAAGTAAAAACATAAAAGGTGTCCATTGCCATACCTCAACAATTATTACTGTAAATTTTGCAATAACTGGATCAGTCAACCACTTTGGAGCTACACCAAAAATTGATAGCATGTCATTTACAGGTCCTAAAGATTCATGGAAAAAAGTTCTCCAAATAACTGTCATGATCACCGGTGTGGTCATCATTGGAACTAAAAATAAAACCCTAAAAAATCTTTTAAATTTAATATCTTTCCAGACCATATGTGCCAATGCAAAACCGATCACATATTGTAAGATAACTGTTGTAACTGATAAAAAACTCAATCTAAAAAATGATTCCCAGAATCTTGGATCATCCGTAAATAATCTTATGTAATTTTCTAAACCTATGTAATCTAAACCAGGATTATAACTATTCCATCCTGATAAACTTAATCTAACTACGAAAATAATTGGAAAAATTAATATTCCTATTAACACAAATAAACCTGGAAATAGGAAAAAATATTTATGCTTAAAATTCATTTATAACTAAAGGATTATATTATTTTTATTATATGTGGCCATTAAAATTAATGGCCACATAAAGTATTTTTAAATTATAGCTTATTGTCTTCCATTTTGACACCAACAGCATAGGCTTTTTGAACTGCTTTTTTACCTACTCTGCTTACAATTGCTTCCCACTCTTTTGCAACTTCATCTAAAGCTTCTTGAGGAGATAATTGTCCTGCTAAAGCTTTTGAAGTTCCTGTTGCAACAGCACTTGTAAATTCAAATACACCTGGAACTCTTAGAGGGAAAACTCTGTTATTACTTTTTTCCATATCTAAAAGTGTCTTAGTGTAACTGTTAGCGATCTCTGGATCCCAACCCATACTATTAATGTAAATGTTAGGGTCAAAGTCTGAGTTTTTAAATGGGTTAACACCAAATCTACCAATTGCTAAGTCAGCTTGGTGGTTTGCTCCGTTAGAAAAGAAACATAGATAATCAAACGCCATATCTTTTACTTTACTTTTCTTAGCAACACCTACTGCCCAACCCCAAACAATGTAAGGAGCTTGGTTGTATTGGTTTTCCCAGCTATTAGATACTCTGTTCCAAACTTTGTTTGCGCCTGGAAGTGGAGCTGCACCAACTTTATTTTTAATTGGGCTGTCATCTTGCATCGCTGCAATAAATGCATCATCCCAAGAAAAACTAAATAAAGTTTGTCCACCACCAAATGATCCGATTTCATCACCTAGACCAAAGTTAGTTCCTCCTGGAGGAACATATTTAGTAGCTTCAACCCAATCAGTTAATGCCTCTACAAACCCAGGGTTATTGATGTTTGGCTTCATAGTTTCTAAATCAAAAAAGAAACCACCTGGAGTTCTTGGGTTTTTAGCGTACGCTACTGATCTACTGAAAAAAGCTGCAAACATTAAGTCATCTTTTTTCATAACCTCAGCTGAACCGTATTCTTTTTCACCGTCTCCATCCCAGTCCCAACCATTGAAATATTTAGCCATTTCGCCATATTCTTTCCATGTAGTAGGAACTTTTAGTTCTTTACCTGTATCTGCTTTATATTTTTTCTGCATTTCAGGATTATCTATTACGTCTTTTCTGTATTTTAGATAATGTCTGTCACCATCAACTGGGTATTGGTACATAGTTCCATCCCAAGACGATACACCCATGTGAGATTTAGTTACGTCTTTCATCTCAGGTGAGTTCATGTACTTCTTAGGAACTGGTGCTAAATATCTTTTCCAGTCATTGATGAAGTTAGAAAATCCAAACACAATATCGTAAGGTGCTTGTCCAGCTTGGAAAGGAACCATTGCTTTTGAGTACAAATCACCTGCTGGTGTATGTGTAACTTCAACTTTTGCGCCAGTTAATTTCTCAAACTGTTCAGCATGTAGAGCTGTTGGCTCTCCCATTACTGGAATTGCGTGAGTATTTATTTTAAGAGTTTTTCCTTTGTAATTTTTCTTAGACATCTTCTCATAAGAACAGTCACCAGGAATATCTCCTGTAGCTTTGATATGTGGAAACTGATCGCTCCACTTATCAGCATATGCCATAGGACTAAATATCATCAAACTTGATATTATAGCCGTCAAGCAAGTTTTCATTAGTTTCATTATTACCTCTCTCTTCCTTTACTTTACTTTATTACGGAACTAAAACAGCTCGTCCCTTAACCTTACCGTCGTTAAGATCATGGAGTGCTTTATTAGCATCGTCTAATTTATATTCTTGCATGGATAGCTTAACTTTTCCTCGATCAGCTAACTCCATCAATTCATATAATTCAGACCACGTTCCCACTAAATTACCTACGATTGTTTTTTCAGAAATAATTAAATCAACTGCTAATGATTTAATTTCTTCTCCGTATCCAACAATGTAGTAAAAACCACCATTGGAAGTCATTTGAATTCCCATGGCAGTAGATCCTTTTTCACCTACGAAATCGATAACAGCTTCTGAACCTTTTCCTTTAGTTAGTTCTTGAACTTTTTCAATTTCGTTTCCATCAATTAAAACTCCGTGATCACCACCAAGTTCCATTGCATGTTTTAAAGCTGCTTCAGATTTCTCAACTATAATAATGTCAGCTGCACACATTGCTTTCAAACATTGAATAGCGATGTGACCTAAACCTCCTGCACCAATTATTGTACAGCTTTGACCTGGCAATAAATGTCTTGTTGCCTTTTTAACAACTCTATAAGCTGTAAGACCTGCATCTGAAAAAGGTGCAACATCTTTAGGTGCTAAAACTTTTGGAAGCTTAATTAAATTTCTAACACTTGTTTTTAGTAACTCTGAATATCCTCCTTCTTTAATGCTTAAACCAGGAAATGCTCCTGCAGCAGCATGCATATCATTACCTCTTCTACAATCTAAACAAGTACCACCCGTTCCTGATATTAATGGGTGCAAAATGACTGGGTCACCTTTTTTATATTCTGTAACATCTTTACCTACGTCCTCTACCCATCCTGCATTTTCATGTCCCATCACACATGGTAATAATGTTCCATCTGGATCTTGAATATGTTTCCATACTCCTTCAATAATATGTAAATCTGTTCTGCAAACTCCTGCAGCACCAATTTTAACAATTACATCTGATGCCTTCTCAATCTTAGGATCTGGCATTTCTTCACCTGTAACCCAAACTTTTTCTTTCATTTCTGGGTCATACTTGTGCAAAACCTGTGCTTTCATCGTTTTCTCTCCCTTTTAATTTTAAAAAGCTTATTAAAAAATCGAAGTCCAATGGAGTCAATGCCGCTTTTAAGTGTTCAAATAGTTAACAAATACAACCTGTGGTTAGTTGTTGAATAGTCTATTTTTATTTATCTTTCAAAAATGGCAAATTTATCTTCAACAAGCAAAGAATTTAAAAATATTCTTAAAAAAAGAGGAATGATGTCCTATGAAATGGGCAAAGAAATTTCTGATAGCTGGTCGAGGTGTATTGCTGAGGGGCTTAATCCATTTCAGGATCCAAAACAAAGCGTAGTATCTTCAATTGAATTAAAAGGGATTAAAGAAAAAAATGAGGCTCTTAGAAAAATAGTTCTTCCTGAATTAGAACTTTTATACTCTCAAATTGCTGGTACCAATTTTATGGTCGCCTATTCAGACGAGAATGGTTTAGTACTTGATACAATTTATGACAAAACTTGTCTTCAAACGGATGTAGGTAAAACTGTTATACCAGGATCTATATGGGCTGAGAAGGTTTGTGGTACAAATGGTTTAGGATTATCCGTTGAATTAAAGAAACCAACAATAGTTTCTGGAAAAGAACATTTTTTTATAGCACATGAAAATATATCTTGTTTTGCAAGTCCAATAATCAATTATGACGGTAAAACTATTGGAATTATAGATGCCTCAACTGACTATATGTCAAGAGAACAACACACTCTGGCTTTAGTGAAACTTGCGACTAGAAGTATCGAAACAAAATTATTTTTGAAAAAGTTTGAGCATGAATTAATTTTATCCTTTCATCCTCGTCAAGAATATTTATCAACGACAAGTGTTGGTTTGTTGGCTGTTAATGGAGATGGTCTAATAGTAGGTGCAAACAGTAATGCTAAAATTATGCTTAATGGATTAGTAGATCTGAAAAACGAAAATTTTAATAAAATTTTTACTAATTCATTTTCATCTATTGCATCAGATTTATTAAATAATAAAACATTAAAAATTACTGATCATTTAGGTTCATCTGTTTTTGTGGTCAAAAGTCAAATTTTTAAGGAAAACAAATTTGTTGAAACAAAAAAAGAAAAGAAAAGGAGTACTTGTAAAAACTGTGAAGCTACAAAAATCAAAAGAGAGAAATGTACTTTAATAAGATCAACTTTCGATGAAACAAATAATATTTCTGCGACTTCTAGAAAATTAGGTGTTTCTAGAACAACAATTTATAAACATTTACAATAAATTTATTTAGTCAATTGGATAGTCCCAAGCATTACCACCTATAACTTTAGAAATTGCTGAAAAGTCTTTAGTATCATTTCCTTCTTTACAAAATTGATCATAAATTTCTAGAGCCATTTTTCCTAATGGTGTTTCAGCATTTACACTTTTCGCACAATCGTTTGCAAGTTTAAGATCTTTATTCATCATTCCTGCAGAGAAACCCGGACGATAATTATTATTTGAAGGCGTGCCATCAATTAAACCAGGCAAAGGTGGATAAACAGAAATTGGCCAACTGTTACCTGATGCATTTTTCATAATTTCATGAACTTTTTTAATATCTATATTTAATCTTTTTGCTAACATTAATGACTCTGAAGCAGCAATCATTGCAATTCCTAGAGCCATATTGTTACAAATCTTAGCACCATTCCCACTACCTAAATCACCTGCATGAAATATATTTTTTCCCATGATTTTTAATAAAGGAAGCGCTTTTTCAAAAGCTTCTTTTGATCCACCAACCATTATATTTAAAGTTGCTTTTTGCGCTCCCATTACTCCACCACTAACTGGCGCATCAATCATTTCTATTCCTTTTTCTGAAGCTTTTTTTCCAATTTGAATAGAAGTTTGAATATCAATTGTAGAACAATCAATTAGCAAACTATTTTTTGAAACTTTATTTATTATTCCATTATCACCTAAATAAACTTGCTTAGAATGCTTGCCCTCTGGAAGCATAGTAATAACCGTATCAACATGATCTATAATTAGATCATCTAAATGTTCGGCTGTTTCAAGATTTTTATCTTTTGCAATCCCAAGCATTTTTTTTGAGACGTCAAAAACTTTTACAGATTTACCTGCCTTCATTAAATTTTCAGCCATTGGACAACCCATGTTGCCAACGCCTATGAAAGCTATCGATTGAGACATTTTAATTTACTTTATTAATACAATTTCCAGTTCTAAAAAACTCATCTAAATTATCAATTGCTAAATTTCCCATTGCAATTCTTGTATCTTTTGTTGCACTACCCAGATGAGGTAAAACAAAAGCACTTGGAATTTTTAAATAACCAGGATTTAGATTTGGCTCATTTTTATAAACATCTAATCCTGCTGCATAAATTTTTCTTCTATTCAATGCATCAATTAAAGCTTCATCATCAACTATATCACCTCTTGCAACATTAGTTATTACAGCACCTTTGGGAAAATACTCAACAGTCTCTTTATTTATCAAGTTCTCTGTTTCTTTTGTGGCTGGACAACAAATTGATAAAACATCTGAGACTGAAAAAAGACTTTTTATACTGTCATGATATGTTGCACCTTGTTCTTTATCTTCACTTAATTTTGAACGATTATGATAATGAATAACCATACCTAAAGATTTTGCAATTTTTGCAATTTTTTGGCCAATACGACCCATACCTAAAATTCCTAATCTTGTTCCTGTTAATTGTTTCCCAATTAAATAATCAGCAGACCATTTCCATCCACCTTCTTTTGCAGACTCTATTCCTTCGTAAGCTCTTCTACACGCTCCTAAAATTAATAAAATTCCGATTTCTGCTGTAGCATCTGACAAAACTTCTGGTGTATTTGTTACTGCTATACCCCTATTCTTTGCTGCTTCTAAATCAATGTTTCCAAATCCAACTGCAAAATTTGAAATAATTTTTACAGAATCTGGTAATTGATTAATTGTATCTGCATCTAATTTTTCAGTTAATGATGATAATATCCCATCAAATCCTTCACTCATTTCAATAATTTTTTTTTGTGAATAAAGTTCATCATTAGTATTAAATTTTGCATCAAATAATTTAGATGCTTTATCTTCACTTTCTCTTATTAAACGTCTTGTAATTAAAACCTTTTTCATAATTTTTATTTTAAAATTTCAGGTTTTGGTCCTCCAGTGTACCAATCTAAAACTTCAATTGTATGTAATATTGGAACTTTAGTACCATGAGCGATTTGGGTAATACAACCAATATTTCCTGTAGAGATAAAATCTGGATTTAAACTTTCAATATTATTTACTTTTTTCTTTAATAATTGTTTTGCAATTTTTGATTGCAAAATGTTGTAGGTACCAGCTGATCCACAACATATATGGCCTTCTGGAATTTCCATAATTTCATTATTAGTTTTCTCAAGTAATGAAACTGGCTGCGAATGAACCTTTTGACCATGCTGCATTGAGCATGCAGAGTGATAAGCAACCTTATATTTTTTTCCTTTATCTTTAATATCAAGTTTCAAACTTTCAAAAATATATTCTGATATATCTTTTGTAAGTTCTGATATTATTTTGGCTTTTTTACTTAGCTCTTTATCTTCACGAAAAATAAATCCGTAATCCTTCATGGTTGTTCCACAACCAGACGTATTTGATAAAATTGCATCCAAATTTCCTTTTTGATGCTCCTCATACCAAGTGTTTATATTATTTTTAAAATCTTGATGCGCATCCTCCTCTTTTCCAAGATGATGATTTAAAGATCCACAACAACGAATTTTTTTTGGAACAACTACCTCTACACCGTGTCTATTTAATAGCCTTATTGTTGCTTCATTAATTTGAGGAGATATTTCTTTTTGTACACATCCTGTTAAAAGAGCAACTCTAGCAATTCTTTTTTTAGTGGAGGATTTGTAAACTTCTTTTATTGGTAAACTTTTTTTAGGAAAATTTGTAGGCATTAATTCAATCATATCCTTAATTTTTGATGGCATTAAGAATTTGAAAGGCTTTGATAATTTTACTAATAAACTTGATAATCGAAAAACTTTTGTATTTGGAAGAGTAATAGATAAAAAATACCTTATTAGTTTATCAAAGAAAGATCTTTGATAATTTTTTTCAATATATTTTTTTCCATGATCAATTATATGCATGTAATTTACTCCTGCAGGACAAGTAGTCATACAGCTGTAACATGATAGGCATCGATCGATATGCTTTACAACTTTTTCGGTTGGTTTCCTATTATTTTCCAACATATCTTTAATAAGATAAATACGTCCTCTAGGACCATCTAACTCGTCACCTAGAAGTTGATGCGTAGGGCATGTAGCATTACACATTCCACAATGCACACACTTTTTAAACACTTTTTCGTTTGCAAAATTGTCAGGATCTCTAAGCTGTTCTTCTGTAAATTTTGTTTGCATTAAACTCCTCTATACATTTTCCCTGGGTTTAAAATTCTTTTAGGATCAAAACTTTGTTTTACTTTTTCAGAAATCATTAAACGAACTTTATCAACAGTAAAGATAGCTTCTCCGTAATCATATTCAGATGAAGTTTTTATTACTGTCAAATAACCTCCAAAATCTTTTGCCATTTTTTTTAAGTCTTTAATCTTTTCTTCTTTTTTATTATTAACTTCAATCCAGAATAACGACCCACACCAATCAACAAAATAGTTATGGTTGTTTTCTAAATGTTTGCATAGTTTTGAACCATTTGCAGGTGGTATCACCATTCGTAATAAATTATGCTCAGTCTTTTCAAAAATCTCTAAATTATTCACTTTTTTCCAAAATGGTTCTGATTGATAAACATCAAGAATCGAAATTTCTGAATTATTTAATTCAAGTTCTTTTTTTAAATTGTTAATTTTTTCTTCAATTGAAATTTTGTCCCCTTCAACTCTAAATGCTATAAATGAAATATTTGATTTAAGATCATTGAACTTAAAAACAGAATTTTTTTTAGTAACAAAATCTTTATCCTTTGATTGTTCAGGAACAAAAACGGCACCAGAAATCTCGCTACTTGAGCTAGATAGTTTATTAAAAAAATCATAAATTTGTTCTAAATTACTAGGATAAATTATTACTGTTTTAGAAGAATCTTTCTTAGGTAACACCTTTAACGTAATTTCGGTTAAAGCAACAAGAGTACCAAATGAGCCTGCTATTAATTTTGATAAATCATAACCTGTAACATTTTTTACAACAGTACCTCCTGATTTAATTATATCTCCTTTTCCATTAACTCCCTTAAAACCTAGGACATGATCTCTCACACTACCAACTTTAAATCTTCGTGAACCTGCATAATTGCAAGATAAGTATCCTGCTACTGTCCCTTTATTTGACTTGCCATCTTTAATATACCCAAAGTCTATTGGTTCAAAAGCTAGCTCTTGATTATTTTCGTTTAAGATCTTCTCGATTTCATTAATTGGTGTACAGGCTTTAACTTTAATATACAATTCTTCAGGTCTATAATTGATAATGCCTGAGATTTTAGATAAAGACGTAGTATTAGCTGACTGCGTTTTATTTCCAATAAAACTTTTTGAATTGTTACCGATAATTTCTGTTGGAGAATCTTGTTTATATAGTTCCCTAATTAAATCTGAAACTTCCGACTCATCTTTGGGATAATAGATGTTATTAGAATCTTGGAAGATCTGGGAATTTATCTTTATTTTTGTGGACATGAACCCTTCCTTCCTCTGCACATTTTCTAAGTATAGGATAAACTTTTCCAGGATTTAATAAATTTTTTTCATCTAATGACTTTTTGATACTCAGTTGTTGTTGAATATCATTATCATTAAACATTTCACACATAAGTTCTCGCTTTTCTATACCAACACCATGCTCTCCTGTAATTACTCCTCCAAGTCTCACACATGTTTTTAATATTTCTGAACCAAACTCTTCGGTTTTTCTAAGTTGTTCTTTGTCATTTCCATCAAACATAATAAGTGGATGTAAATTTCCATCACCTGCATGAAAACAATTTGCCACTGGTAATTCATATTTTTCTGATAATTTTTTTATTTCTAATAATGCTTCAGCAAGCTTACCTCTTGGAATAGAACCATCCATACAATAATAATCAGGCGCCATAGCTCCACATGCAGGAAAAGCTGCTTTTCTTCCAGCCCAGAATGAAAGTCTTTCTTTCTCACTATTACTAAGTTTAAGACTAGAGCAATTATTTTTTTTACAAATTGCCTCTACTTTTTTAATTAATTCATTAACCTCTGAAACTGTTCCATCAAGTTCCACTATTAATAATAATTCTGCGTCTCGTGGATATCCCGCTTTACTAAAATTATCTGTTGCCTCAATTAAGGCTTTATCCATTATTTCCATTCCTGCTGGAACTATTCCACTTGAAATAATTTCTGAAGCTGCATCTCCACCTTCTTTAATAGATGGAAAACCTATCAAAGCCGCTCTTACAACTTCGGGTGTTCTTAAAATTTTAACTGTAACTTCGGTGACAACTCCCAACAATCCTTCTGAACCACAAATTAAACCCATAAGATCATATCCCTCTTGGTCAAAAGATTTTCCTCCAAATCTACAAATAGTTCCATCCATCATAACCATTTGTACGCCTAAAATATTGTTTGTAGTCGTTCCATACTTTAATGAATGAACACCACCTGAATTTTCAGCAACATTTCCACCTATAGAACATGCTAACTGACTCGAAGGGTCTGGCGCATAATAAAATCCTTTGTGTTGAACTGCATGAGTAATACCTAGATTTGTAACTCCTGGCTGAGTCACAACACATTTATTTTTGTAATCAATTTCTAATATTTTATTAAATTTTCCTAAACCAAGAAGAATAGCATCTTGAAGAGGTAATGCTCCGCCGGACAATCCTGTGCCTGCACCTCTTGGTACAACTTTTATATTTTCACTATGACAATATTTTAATATCTCGCTTACTTCTTCTGTGTTTTCTGGAAGTACTACGGCTAATGGTGTTTGCGTATAAACTGATAAAGCATCAGTTTCATATGGTCTTAATTCATCAGCCTCACTTAATACATTTTCTATATTAGTTAACTTTGAAAGTTTTTTTACAATTTCACTTTTTCTATTTAAAATAGAACTATCAATTTTTGGTAAAGCTATTTCAGACATAGCTTAGCCTAGCATTTTTTTGATATTTTCCAATGCGTTAGAAATGTTATCTCTAGAGGCTGCAAAGCTAAATCTGACGTAATCTTTGCATGTTTTTCCAAAAGCTGTACCTGGAACTATAGCAACACCCGCCTCATGCATAGCTCTTTTACAAAATTCACTACCATCCATTCCAGTTCCAATAACTTTAGGAAATGCATAAAATGCTCCACCAGGTAAACTACATTCTACACCTGGCAAACTATTCAAACCCTCATGAATTAATTTTCTTCTTAATGTAAATTTTTCCATCATCTCGTGAATTGAGTCATCTGGTCCGTCTAAAGCTGCGATACCTGCAAACTGAGCAGCAGCATTCACACATGATACACTATTGATTAATAATTTATTTACATGTTCTACTAAATTCTCTGGCCAAAAACTCCAACCAAGTCTCCAACCTGTCATAGAGTAAGCTTTACTCCACCCTTCTAAGACAATTAATCTATCTCTTAATTCAGGGTAATTAAAAAATGTCGGCATTTCTTTTTCATCAAAAATTTGTCTGCTGTAAATTTCATCACTTAAAATAGTTACGTGAGGATGTTTTTTTAAACCTTCAGCTAACTTATCTATTTCTGGTTTTTCTACAAAACTGCCTGTTGGATTATTTGGATTGATTAAAATCAACAATCTAGTTTTATCAGTAATTAAAGATAAAACTTTATCTGCGCTGAACTTAAGATCCTTATCTTCTGTTAAGTCATAAGGAACTGCAGTTGAGCCTGTATAATTAATCATAGACTCATAAATTGGAAAAGCAGGTGTTGGATGAATAATTTCAACTCCAGGCTCACCAAAACATTGTATTGCATAATGCATTGTAGGTTTTCCACCTGGCATAATTAAAATTCTTTCAGGATCTACATCTGCACTGTAACGCTTTTTAATCCATCTAGTTACTGCTTGTCTACATTCTAAAATTCCATTTGAAAGAACATATCCATGATGACCATCGTCTAAAGCTTTTTTAGCTGCATCAACAACATGTTTTGGAGTTTTAAAATCAGGCTGACCTAATCCTAAATGAATCATAGGCTTCCCTTGTGCTTCCAGTTTTTTTGCTTCAGCTAAAACTGAAAAGGCACTTTCTGTTCCAAGTCTGCTTAAAGATTTTGCAAGTTCCATAATAAAATTTAAATTAAAGTCGCCAAACTAAACGAAAAATACTTTTTTGTCTATTTAGTTAAAATAATTAATTTTATCAATTAATTGTTAAATCTCCTTTATTTTAGTCTCTATATATTATTTTTGACGCATCAAGGTCTTTAACAGACTTACAGCCCATTAAAATCATATTTCTTCTAATTTCTTTTTGCATATTTTCCAACAACCTCTCAACACCTTTTTGTCCACCAGCCCCTAAACTAAAAAGAAACGCTTTTCCAAAACTACATGCTGTTGCTCCAGCAGCTAAAGCTTTTAGAACATGAGTTCCTCTTCTAACACCACCATCAAGAATAATTTCTAATTTATCACCAACTGCATCTGAAATTGCTTTAACCTGATCAAACGGAGATCTCGATCCATCAAGTTGTCTTCCTCCATGATTTGAAATCATAATTGCTGTACAACCAATGTCTATTGCTCTTTTAGCATCTTCAACCGACATAACTCCTTTAAGTGCCATTGGTTTATTCCATTTTTTAATACAATATTCTGCATCTTTCCAATTCATTGCTGGATCATATTGTTCATTAATATAATCCATAACTGATTTTGCAATATTGGTGCCTTTATCAGTTTTATTTTTAATATTTGCTAATTCAAATTTTTTATTTGTAAAGTATTTAAAAACCCATCCTGGTCTCATTGCAAAACTTAATAAACTATCTAAAGTAAATTTAGGTGGTGTAGTAAATCCAGTTCTATGATCTCTTTCTCTATTTCCAGCAACTAGTGTATCAACTGTAATACACATTCCATCAAAATTAGCTCTACTGCATCTTTCAATCAAATCATCGGTAATTGATTTATCTTTATGAATATAAAGTTGAAAAAGTTTTGGCCCACTAGAAACATTTGCAACTTCTTCAATTGAAAAAGACGCCATTGTGGACATGCTATAAATTGTATCAAATTTTTCAGCTGCTCTAGCAGAAGCTTTATCACCCTCAGGATCATATAAACTTTGCATTGCCGTTGGAGATAAAAATAATGGCATGCTAATTTTTCTTCCAAAGACAGAAGTAGATAAATCTGGCTCTCCCACGCTATTCAAAATGTTTGGAACAAGATCACAATCATTAAATGCATCAGTATTTCTATTTAAAGTAACTTCGTCATCTGCACCTCCATCAATATAGTGGAATATTGGAGCTGGTAATTTTTTTTTAGCTAATTTTCTAAAATCATCAAAATTATAGCAATCATTGATATTCATGTTGTCGTTTATTAGAAGTTTTTAAGATAATTAAACATATAACTATTTGCCCCAGGATTCTTGTCTCCTAAACTAGCATTAGATACATGATTATAAGATATTCCTAAACTAGAACTATTTGAAATCTCATAAGATAGTTGCACTTCAGATTTAAATTCAAGTACATGACCTAAATCTTTACCATCACCTTTATGATAAAGTCCAGGTGCAAAACTTGGCGTAAAAGTTAAAGCTCCCATATCTACGTTCCATTCAAATCCAGTATAAACATACACTGCAGAATTTTCTGTTATAAATCCTCCAGTTATTGGAGAAATATTTCCAATAAAAGTGTTTCTTTCCAAAGTTTCATTTTGATGTTGAAAACCTACTAAGAGTGCTGACTGTTTGTCATCACTGAAATCAAAATTTCCTGTAAAAAAATTATATTGATGAGAATTATTTTCTGCAGCTAAAAGCTTAGTGCAAAAAAATAATGTAAAAAAAAATATATTTAATTTTTTTAAATTCATAACTCTTATTAACAGATTAATTATGTTTTTTTTTAAGTTTTTTAAAGATTATTGCACCACCTAAAAGGAAGATCAATAGAGGCATAAACCAAAGAATATAGGTGTTTTTATTTAATTTAGGATCATACAATATCCATTCCCCATACTTATTTTTAAAATATTCATAAATTTCAGCATCCGTTAATCCTTCATCAATTTTTCTATCAACTAAAATTTTCAAGCTATTTGCAAACTCTGAGTCAGAATCATAAATTGACTGACCTTGACAAACCAAACAACGTAGGTTTTTAGTTATATTATTTCTTTTATCTAGTTCGTCAGCTTTAAGCACACTAGATGTATAAAATAAAATAACAATTAAAAAAAAACTTAAAATTTTCATTTTATCAATAAATTAATTTCATTAACTAATTCTTGGTTAAGAGGCCCAATATATTTTTTTATAATTTCATTATTATAAATTAAAAATGATTCAGGAACCCCATAAGCTCCCCACTCAATTGCAATTGTACCATCTAAATCAATAAAGATTTCTTTATAAGGGTTTCCTAGTTCTTTTAAAAAATTTTCTGCATTTTTTAAATTATCTTTATAATTCATCCCAATAATATTTACTTCATTATCTAAATTTAAATTCATTAAAAAAGGATGCTCTTGTCGACATGGAACACACCAAGATGACCAAATATTTAATAAATAAAACTTATCTAACTCAAAGATACTTAATGATTTCACATTTTCTCCCGAAAAAAATTCTTTAGAATTAAACACCGGTATTTCTTTTTTTATATTTACATCTGGAGTGTATATTTTTGAATCTTCTAGACCTTTATAAAAAATAAAAAATATTATCCCAAAGATAACGATGACTGAAAAAGGTAATATTTTATTTTTCATGATCTTTTTTGTAAAAAGCTAACAATTCCTCCAAGAGATAATAAAATTACTGATAACCAAATCCATAACATAAATGGTTTAACTTGATATCTTACGTTGAAAAAATCTTGATTTTGAACCAGATTAATTACAATAAATTTGTCTGACATAAGAGTTGTTTTAATATCTGCTTCACTTGTGGCAATTACTGGTTGATTATAAATTCTCAACTCTGGCGAAAGTCTATCTTCTTCACCATTCTGATTACTTATGAAAAAATTTGCAATAATGGCATTATAATTTTGTTCTTTTTTCTGATCAACACTTTCAAATACTATCTTTGTTTTAGAATTTTCAAAAGTTTCACCAACCTTAAGATTTGTTATAATTTCAGTTGCAAATAAATTGTTAAACAAAATACTTAGGATTAATAAACTAAAACCAAAATGAGCGATATTTTGTGAAATATTTTTATATTTTTTTACAAAAAAATCTCTCAGCGTCATAAAGAACAAATAAAGAGCACTCGATATCAAAATTGTATTTATTAAAACATTTTGATTAAAATTTTTTAATACTAAAAATGCTAATAAAATTGAGATAATCAAAAAGGAAACTAAATATATTTTGTCTTCTAGTTGAGATTTGATCCATTTTAATTTTGGACCAATCGCCATCATAAGTAAAAATGGAATTAAAAATGGAATTATCAATTTATGGTAAAATGGTGGTCCGACAGATATTTTTTGAGAAGAAACTACATCTAAAAAAATTGGATAAACGGTACCTATTAATACAACTGATAAGAAATACATCATAAACCAGTTATTAATTAATATTGCAGTTTCTTTGCTAAGCCAAAAAAAACTATAAGATTTTCTGTCATTATCTTTATGAAAAAAGAAAAAAATTAAAATAGATAAAAAAATCAAAATGAATAAAAAAACAAGAATAAATAAACCCCTTTCAGGATCATTAGCAAATGTATGAACTGAATTTAATATTCCTGATCTTACTAAAAATGTTCCACACATACTTAATGTAAATGTTGCAATAGAAAGAATTATTACCCATGAAGTTAAAATAGATTTTTTTTCTAATACTAAAATACAATGTAAAAGAGTGGTTAATGCAAGCCACGGCATTAGAGAAACGTTCTCAACTGGATCCCAAAACCAAAAACCTCCCCAGCCCAATTCGTAATAAGCCCAAATTGATCCAAGTAGTATTCCTAAAGTCAAAAATATCCATGAAATTAAGATCCATTTTTTTATATGTGATGCCCAACTAGTAGAAATAATTTTTAAACTTGTTGCTGCCAAAACAGATGAAAAAATAATTGAAGAACCAACATAGCCTAAATATAAAACAGGTGGATGAATTGCTAAAGCAGGGTCTTGTAAAATTGGGTTTAATCCAAGACCTTCGGTAGGTATTGGAAAAATATAATTAAATGGATTTGATGTTTTGATTAAAAATAAAAAAAAACCAACTATTATTATTTGTTGAAAAACTAGAGTTAAAATTTTGTATTTTACTGGTTGATTTTTAGTCCTTACTAAAAATAAGAAAATAAATAACGTTAAAACAAGTAACCATAATAATAAACTACCTTCATGATTCCCCCAGGTTCCACTTATTTTGTAAAATAATGGTTTGCTAGTGTGAGAATTATTAAATACTGTTTCATTACTAAAATCCGAAATAACAAAAGAAAAAATCAAACACAAAAAACTAATGACAACAAAAAATAATTGTAAAAATGTAAATGATAATATTTTGGTATCTAATATGTTTGAGTTTTTAAAATTTTTATATGAAAAATAAAATAATGATAATCCAATAATTAATCCTATTATTAATGAATAATATCCAATAAGACTATAGATCAATTTATTTTTCTCCTAATGCTTCTTTTACTTCTGGTGGCATATAATTTTCATCGTGCTTAGCTAAAATTTTTGTTGCAGAGAAAAAGTTTCTATCTTTCAAAAAACCTTCTGCAACAACTCCTTTTCCTTCAGCAAATAAATTTGGTACTGCTCCTGAGTAAGTAACATTTATTTCGTTTTTAAAGTCAGTAATTATAAAATTAACTTCATTTGAACTTATGGAAATAGAGTTTTTTTTAACCATTCCTCCAACTCTTATTTTGCTTTTATCTATTTCAGAAAGTGATTTTATCTCAGAAGGAGATTGAAAATATACAACATTTTCCTCTAATGATCTTAAAATCAAAAATGTTGTTAAAATTAAAGTAATTAAGATTATTACTACAAACAGAAATCTTAATTTAACTTTTCGACCATACATGGTTTAAAAGTTAATTATTTGTTACGTTTGCTAAAATTTCTTTATTTATTCTTTGTGATTTTGCAGAATTAGCTTGCTCAGTAGTAAGTGACCCAAATTTAGCAACAAATTTGTTTTGTTCTTTAACAAATTGCATTTTAGTTACCGAATATAAACCTAGGAAACTTAATAAGGTAAAGCTAAAAGCAGATAACACGTACACTGCATATCCATTCATAAAAAGTAATTCATTTATCATAATCTATCTAAGCCTTTATTTTTAATTTTTATCAGTTCTGTATTATATTTCATTAAGAAAATTAACAATGAAAAAAGAGCAAATGCCGCAGTCATTATCAATAATGGGTAAAGCATTGATGAATGAATTGAGCTTTTTGACAAAATATTAATAGATGCAGGTTGATGGAGTGTATTCCACCAATCA
>CACEJN010000002.1 GCA_902559935.1 uncultured Pelagibacteraceae bacterium
TTGTGGATATCAACCACTTTATAAAACTGATCAAAACATAAAAAGTTTAAATATTAGTGAAGTAATATATTCAGGAGATCAAAAAATTAATGATGTAATTTACCAAAAACTTCCTATTGTTCTGGTGAAAAATGATGAGAGTCTAAATAAACTTTCTTTAGAGAGCAAAAAAGAAATTAAAATAACATCAAAAAATTCAAAAGGACAAGCTCTATCCTACAGAACTATTATAAAGGTAAAAATTCTTGTATTGAATAGTAATGGAGATATTCTTGATCAAAAAATAGTTCAAAAGAATTTTTCTTATAACGATGATGAAAATAAATTTAAGTTTAAAGAGTATCAAGATAAAATAGAGAAAAATTTAATTAATACAATTGTAGAAGATGTAATAATTCATCTAACATACTAAATGATTGTTAAATATTTTGATTTAAAAAAAAATATAATTCAAAACAAAAAGTTTTTTTTGCTTTATGGAAAAAATGAAGGTTTGATTGAAGAAACAATTAAAAATTCTCTTAAACCAATATTGCCTAAAAATGTTTTTAATTATGAAGAAAAAGAAATACTAGATGATAATGAAAGTTTTAAAGAAAACCTTATTAATAAGTCTTTTTTCGATAATGAAAAATTAATTATTGTTAGAAGAACAACAGATAAATTGTTTAAATTAATTGAGGAATTAATTCCTAAAAATATTGAGGATCTTTCAATAATTTTCATTGCAAACACATTGGAAAAGAGATCAAAAATAAGAAATTTTTTTGAAAAATCTGATAACACAATTTGTGTTGCTTTTTATGAAGATAATATTCAAACGTTATCTTCTATTGCTCAAAAAATTTTAAGAGAAAAAAAAATAAATATTTCTCAACAAGATTTAAACATATTAGCCGAAAGAGCTAAGGGTGATAGAATAAATCTTACTAATGAGTTAGAAAAAATTATAAATTTTTCCTTAAACAAAAGAACTATTGGCATTGATGAAATATTAAAGCTAAGCAATTTGTCAGAAAATTATGATATTAGTGAATTAGTTGATAGCTCTTTGTCAAAAAATAAAAGAAAATTAAATAAAATTATGAATGAAAATAATTTTAGCCAAGAGGATTGTGTGTTAATTTTAAGAATCTTTTTATCAAAATTAAAAAGGCTTCTAGCCCTTTATCTAGATCCAAATATTACAACAAATATTGAAAAAGCTTTATCATCATATAGACCACCAATATTTTGGAAAGATAAAGAAGTAGTAAAACAACAAATAAAAATCTTAGATATTCAAAAAACAAAAGAACTTGTTCGTAAAACAAATGAAATAGAATTAATTGTTAAAAAAAATCCAAGTATTTCAATTAACGTTACAACTGATTTTATTTTAAACCAAGCAGTTTAAATTAGTAATTTTTTTTTACTATTTCGATTATTTTATTTAATTGGTCTAAATCCTTATACTCAAAACTTATCTTTCCTTTATTTCTTTTGTTATTTTGTATATCAACGTTTATACCTATTTGATTTGATATAGATAATTCAAGAGCAATAATATTGGTATCCTTAGATTTATTTGACTTTTGTTTTTTATTTTTAAAAATTTTAACAAAATTTTCTGCTTGTCTAACGGAAAGTTTTTTTTCTATAATTTTTGATGCCACAAAGCTAGCATTTTCAAGACCTACTAAAATTTTAGCATGACCAGCAGTTAATTTCTGAGCTTCAATTAATTTTATAACTTCATCTGGCAAAGTTAGAAGTCTCAAAGAATTTGTAATATGACTTCTGCTTTTACCAATAAATTTTGATACTTTTTCTTGATCATATGAGAATTCATCTATTAATCTTTTATAACCTTGGGCTTCTTCAAGAGGATTTAAGTCGTGTCTTTGGACATTTTCTACAATTGCAAATTCTAAGGATTTCAAGTCATCTGCCTCTGTAACAACGACAGGAACATTGTGGAGTCCAGCACGTTGAGCTGCAAGCCATCTTCTTTCACCTGCAATAATTTCAAATTTCGATTTATCGTCATTAGACTCTCTGACAATAATTGGCTGGATCATTCCTCTTTCTTTAATAGATTTAGTTAAATCTTCTAAATTACTTTCATCAAAAATTTTTCTTGGTTGAAATTTGTTTGGAATTAAATCACTTATTGCTAAATGATTTTTTTGAGGCTCTACTTTTGTTTCTCCTATTAAGGAAGATAATCCTCTACCCAGTCCCTTTTTAATTTTATCCATTAAGCTGCACTTCCCACTGTTGACTCTTGGTTGATAAATTCATCAGTAAAACTAAAATACGATTTACTACCTGGACAGGATTTGTCATAAATTAACACTGGCATACCATGTGAAGGTGCTTCGGACAATCTCACGTTCCTTGGTATTACAGTTGAGTAAACTTTTTCAGTGAAATAATCTCTAGCTTCTTTTTCAACTTGTGATGAAAGCTTATTTCTTTTATCATACATGGTTAAAAGTATGCCTCTTATTTGTAAACCTGGGTTTAAATTTACTTTTATTCGTTCAATCGTTTTCATTAGCTGAGTTAAGCCCTCAAGAGCAAAAAATTCAGTTTGCAAAGGAACTAAGAGTGAATTAGAGCTCACCAGAGCCATGACCGTTAATAGGCTCAAAGAAGGTGGGCAATCAATCAGAACATAGTCATAAAATCCTCTAGAATTGTTTAAATATGCGGTTAATTTAGACTTTAATATAAACGCCCTGTTACTATCATCAGCTGTTTCTACTTCTAATCCTGATAAATCGACATTAGAAGTGATAATATCTAAATTATTAAACTGTGTCCTCTTAATTACATCGCTAATTTCTTTAGTCCCATTTAATACTCCATAAATTGTATCGCTTGAGCTGTCCATATTAGATAATCCTAGGCCTGTAGTTGCATTTCCTTGAGGATCTAAATCGATAACTAAAATTTTTTTATTCGATTGAGATAGTCCAGCTGCAAGATTTATTACAGTTGTAGTTTTGCCTACTCCGCCCTTTTGATTTATCACAGAAATAATTTGCATTTAATTTTTTTTATTACAATTTTAATTTTTTTTTTTTATTTTTTTAATATTTATCAAAAATGAATCTTCGTTTGTTAAACTTTTTTTTTCTGTATAGTCCAGTACCCAATTATTTTTCGAATTTTCAAATATTTTTTTTCCACTCTTCCCCATAAAAAAAATTACATTTTTATATTTTGAAAAATTTTCATAAACTAAATTTAATACAATTGGCATTGGTTTAAATGCTCTCGACATTATCGTCCCTGTTTCTAAATTTTTTATTTCAAATATATTTTTTTGATTGATTTCTGTGTTTAAATTTAATTTTTTTGAAACTTCCTTTAAAAAACAGCTTTTATGGTAGCTTTTTTCGTAAAGGTGCACAGTCATATTATTCTTCATATTTTTTAGTATAATTGCTACGATTATACCTGGCATCCCTCCTCCTGAGCCTAAATCTGTGGTTGTATTGCTATTTAAGTCAACAAAATCAATAATTTGTGCAGAATCTATTATGTGGCGGTCAATTATGGACTTTTTTGATGCTGTATTTTGGCTAATTATGTTGATTTTTTTATTTTTTTCAAGAATCATAGATATATAGTTTTCAAAATCCAAAAATGTTTCACGTGAAACAATTAAGTGATTGATTCTAGAATAAGAATTTAAAATTTCTTCGTCCATTAAGCTATATGCTTAATAGACTTTCTTTTGACATGTGACAACAAAATATATACGGCTGCAGGAGTTATTCCATCGATTCTCAATGCTTGACCCATAGTTTTTGGTCTTATTTGTTTAAATTTAGCTTTAACCTCGTTAGATAAACCTGAGAGGACGTCATAATTAATTTTATCAGGGATAATTAGGTTTTCGTCCCTCTTGAATGCTAAAATATCAGCCTTTTGCTTCTTTAAATATCCTCTGTAATGGGCATTAATTTCCACTTGTTCATCAATTTCTTTACTAAAAAAAGGTATATCAGACCATATTTCTCTAATTTTGCACATATTTACGCCTTTTTGGGTTAATATTTCATTAGATGATCTAAATATTCCATCTTTCGCTATTTTTATTCCGAACTTCTCTGCTTTAGATGGTGAAATCATGGAATCTCTCATTTTTACATTTATTTTAGTAATTTGCTCAAATTTACTTAAATATATGGCTTTTCTCTCATTACCTATTAAGCCAATTTCTATTCCCTTCGCAGTTAATCTTTGATCGGCATTATCGGATCTTAAGCTTAATCGATATTCTGCTCTTGATGTAAACATACGATATGGCTCAGCAACACCTTTAGTCACCAAATCATCAATCATTACTCCTATATAAGCATCAGATCTATCAAGTATGAATGGTTCCAATTTTTTAACAGACAAAGCAGCGTTTATTCCTGCTATAAGGCCCTGTGCAGCAGCTTCCTCATATCCTGTTGTTCCATTAATTTGACCGGCTAGATAAAGATTGCTTATCTTTTTAGTTTCAAGGGTTAAGAATAGTTCACGTGGATCTATATAGTCATATTCTATTGCATATCCTGGTCTTAATATAGTTACATTCTCTAAACCATTGATATTATTACATATTTCTTGTTGTACCTCAGCTGGGAGTGATGTGGAGATACCATTTGGGTAAATTGTGTGATCATTTAGACCTTCTGGTTCTAAAAATATCTGGTGACGGACTTTATCTGCAAATTTTACTATCTTATCTTCTATCGATGGACAATATCTTGGCCCTACCCCATTTATGCTACCTGAGTACATAGCACTCTTAGATAAATTTTTTTCTATAATATTGTGAACCTTTTCGTTTGTATAAGTCATTCGACAAGATATTTGTTTGTTTAAATTTTTTTTAGTTAAGAATGAGAAAAAATAAGGATCTTCATCTGCAAATTGTTCTTCTAAGTTTTCAAAATTAATTGTCCTTGAATCTAACCTTGGTGGTGTTCCGGTTTTTAACCTTCCAATTTTAAAATTATATTTTGCTAATTGTTCACTCAAACCTGTTGAAGGTTTTTCATCATATCTTCCTGCTGGTGTTCTTTCATCACCTATATGTATCAAACCATTTAAAAAAGTCCCTGTTGTGAGTATTATCTTGTTAGATAGAACTTTCTTACCTTCTTTAGTTTCAAATCCATTTATTGAATTTTTATTAAAAATAAACTTTACTACTGGATCTGAAAAAATGCTTAAATTACAATAGTTTAACAGTTTTTGTTGCATAAATTTACGATAAAGTGATCTGTCAGATTGAGTTCTTGGTCCTCTGACTGCTGGCCCTCTACTTCTATTTAACAATCTAAATTGTATACCTGATTTATCTGCTACATCTCCCATAACACCATCAAGAGCATCTATTTCTCTAACTAAGTGACCTTTGCCTAAACCACCTATTGCAGGGTTACAAGACATCTCACCAATAGTTTCTATTTTGTGAGTAAATAGGGCAGTGTTCACTCCAAGACGGGCTGATGCTGCTGCAGCTTCACATCCAGCATGACCACCTCCAATTACCACTACATCAAATGACAAATCATTTTTCATAAACCAAATTTATAGGTGATTATATAATTTACAAGATAGGCATATTTTTTTATAAATAAGTGTGGATTATCAACGTTTTTTGATAAAAAAAGGTCAAAAAACCAGCAAAAGAGGTATTTATTTCCCAATGCAAAAATCGTTGAAAATACTACCTAATATCTCCTCTACATCGACTTTTCCAACTATCATACCTAAATGCCTAGTAGCTAATCTTAAATCTTCAGCTGCTTTGTCAAAATCTTCAATTTCTTTTTTTTGATTAAACTTATTTATGTGATCTAAACATTGTTGCAAATGTTGTCGATGTCTTTCCCTAGTAATTAAAATATCATCACTTGAGATAAATTTATTTTTTAAGTTATTTTTTATTTTTGAAATTAATTCCTCAACGTTTTTATTTTCTTTAATTGAAATTAAAACATGATTTATTTTTTTAATTTGTGAATCAATATCTTTTTCTAAAAGATCAGACTTATTTAAAACTAAAATTGCATTATCGTCTAGCAGATCCTTCAAAACATCAGTAAATTCAAGGTTTTTAGCCTCCACTACAACAAGTTTCAAATCTGCTTCTTCAGCTCTATTTAGGGATAATTTAATACCTTTTTTTTCTATCTCATCCTTGGAATCTCTTATTCCAGCAGTATCAGATATTGTTACTGGATAACCATCTAAATTAAGATGAGTTTCAATGACGTCTCTTGTAGTGCCAGCTATCTCTGAAACAATTGCAACATCTCTATTAGATAAATGATTCATCAGGCTAGATTTGCCAGCATTAGTAGGTCCAAGGATTGCAATTTTAAAACCTTCTCGTATTCTTTCTCCGACTTTCTGATCGTTTAATATTTTTTTAACTTTAATTATAACTTCATCTGAACTATTTTTAATTTCGTCTAAAATATTATTTGGCAAATCTTCTTCTGGAAAATCAATTTTCGCTTCGACATGAGCTAAAATTTTTAAAAGTTTATCTCTAAGATAATTGAATTGATCTGCCGATTTTCCATTCATGATTTTTATTGCTTGCTGTCTTTGAATTTCTGTTTCAGACGAAATTAGATCAGCAATACTCTCAGCTTTAAGCAAATTTATTTTGCCATTTTGAAATGCTAGTTTTGTAAACTCACCTGGTTCAGCTAATCTGCAATTTTCTATGTTGGAAAGAGTAGAGTGTAGAGCTTCCACTACAGCTTTGCTGCCATGAACCTGAATCTCAGCCATATCTTCTCCTGTGTAGCTCTCAGGTCCAGGAAACCAAAGAATTAATCCCTCATCAATCAGCTCAGAAGTGTTGATTTTATTGATTTTTCTTAAAGTTGCTACTCTTGGCTTTGGGATTGTCTTCCCAGTTAATAACTTAATTATTTTTGAAGTTTCTTCACCGGATATTCTTATTACAGCAATTCCAGAGGTTCCTGGTCCAGTCGATAGAGCGAATATGGTCATAAAATTATTTAATATTAATTAAGGTATATGTAAAATTATTTAATTAAAATCAAAATAATCTTTGAAATGCTTATATTTATAAATATTTGCTTTTTGGATTGGTTTTCTAGCTTGATTAGCACTTGCTGTTTTAATTATGAGAGAATTTGAGTTGTGAAAATTAATATAATCATCGTTTCTATCTAGATCACAAAAATCAATCAATTTATTTATAGTATTAACAGAGTCTGAAAGTAACTCTTCAAATTTTAAATCAATAATATTGTTAATGTTTTTACTTTTCCATAAATCAATTAATTCAAAATAAATTTTATGATACATGAATATTTCTTTTTTAGAGTTTGTCCAATTAAGACCTGATGAATTAAAATTTATTTTATAGAGAGAGCAAAAGTTTTCGAATGGATCTCTTACACAATTTATTATTTTAGAATTTGTAAAAAAAGCGTTTATAATTCCTAAAAATTTAAAATTTTCAGTATTCTTATCAGTAATTACATTTTCTTTAATATTTTTAAGGTTATTGTCATTTATGTAATGATCATAAATACTATTATCTTTATTATTAATTTTATTATTAATTTTATCGAAATCTAGAAGACCATCAGAAACAAAGTTTTCTCTAATTATTTTCTTCAAATTCGGTATTTCGCCAGCTCTGTAGATATTTTTATTAGATCCTAAAATTGATTCCACTAAAGAAGTTCCTGATCTTGGTAGTCCTATAATAAAAATAATTTTTTTTTGATTTTGATAATTAATTTTTTTGAATGATAATTTACTAAATACATCTTTTAAATTTTGAAAATGCTTTTCAAGATTATTGAAGTTAAAAGGTATTATTTTTCTTTTGAGATTATTGGCCTTGGTAAAATAATCAGAAGATAGTTTATATTTTTTTAATTTTTCATTTAAAATTCCTAAAGAGAAATATAAATCTATTAGTTTTTCATCCGAAATTTCTTTTGATATTAACGTAGTAATTTTTTTTTCAAAATCACTTAGTTCATTTTCATCTAAAAAATCTATGAGCAAACGATAAGCGACCGTATAAGCACTATCTAATTCTATTATCCTACGATAGGTTTTTTTTGCTTCGTTAAATTTTCCAATAGATCTATACAAACCAGCTAAAAGCATTAACTGCTCTAAATTTTGTGGAGTATTTAAAATTAATTTTTGAAGTAATTTCTCTGCTTCTTGAAATTTATTGAGATGTAGTAGTTGTTTTATTTTATCTTGTTTAGTCAATATTTTGTTTTAATATATTGTACATATTTCCTAAATACTTATCAAAATTATTACTATTGTTAAGAGATGTTTTATAAATCGGTTGTCTTGCTTGTGCTATACTTACAGTTTTAATAGGTGTCTTACTATTTTTTTCTGGACTTAAACATTTTTCATCCCAATCTAAATCACAAAATTTTAGGATTTTCTTTATTTCTTCTTCTTTGTTTTCAACAAGTTTTTCATATTCAACATCATGTATAAAATCGGGGATTTTTTTCTTCCAAAAACTCATGATTTCAGAATAAAGATTGTAATATTCAGCAATATCCTCTTGCTTGTTTGTCCAATTCATCATGTCAGATGCAAATGAATTCTTATATAAAGATAAACAATTATCTTTAGGATTTCTGAAACAATGCAAGACTTTAGAATTGGGGAAAAACAGTTTTATAAAGCCAATTAATCTAAAATTTTGTGGAGCTTTATCGGTAATTATATTCTCTTTAATATTATACAAATTAAAATAATTAAAATATTCCTGAAAAATTATATTCTTTGATAAATTCTGAAGATCAATAACTCTCTGCTTTTCATATTTAGAATCATTTACAAAGTTTTTTTTCAATACTTGTTGTAAATATATTAATTCGCCAGCTCCATAGACCTCACTGTGAGAAGCAACAATTTGTTCTGTTAACGTTGTTCCTGATCTTGGCATACCAAGAATAAAAATAATTTTTTTTTCTTGTGGATCTTTGTTTGAATTATTTAAATCAATTCCCTCAAAAATTTTAATAATGTTTCTGATAGCTTTTTTTTCAGCCTCTATATTTGAGCCTTTTTTGTCAAATTTTAGTTGATTTGCTTTACTTAAATAATGAAAAGCTTTTTCATAATTTTTTAGATCTTCATAAGATTTTCCAAGAGCATATGATATATCCACTTTTTTAATTAAGTCTTGCTCATTTATTTGTTTGTCAATTTCTTCCATATTTTTTAAGTGTTTAATAGATTCTTTATTATCTTTTGAATATTTGGTTAGAGAACTAACTAATTTGTTAGCCCCAACATGAGATGGATCTACAGAAAGTATTTTCTCAATAGTTTGTTTTGTTTCATTTATTTTATTTGCACTTTGATAAGCGGCAGCAAGAGAAAATAAAATTCCAGCAACTGTCGAGATAGGAAAGTTATCAGCTTTTTCTATTATAGAATAAGCATTTTTATATAACTGAATTGCACCATCGTAATCATTAACTAATGTTTTTAAATTTGCATAATTATTGTAAGCATTAATATAGTTTGGATTGGCTTTTAAAATATCTTCATATAAATCTTTTGACTCCTCAAATTTTCCAATTGCTTTTAAAGAATTTGCCAAGTTATTCATAGCAGCCAGATTGTTAGGTGAGTGTTTTAGCGCTTGATTAAAACATTTAATAGAATTGTCATGTTGAGACAAACCCTGGTATGCCATCCCTGTAATGTTTAATAAATAGTCGTTATTTGGCACTTTGTTTAAAATTACTTTTGAGCCCTCAATGACTTTTTTAAAATTTCTAGCGTTAAGATGATTTTTTAATATTTTAATTTTTTCTATTAAGTCCATGAAATATCTTTTTGAACTTCAAACTTATTCTACGCTGGTTTATTCATTGAATTAAAAAATTCAGCGTTATTTTTAGTATCTTTTAATTTAGAGTTTATAAATTCAATAGCGTCCATGGTTCCCATTGGGGCAATTATTCTTCTAAGAACATTCATTTTTTGTAAATCATTTTTATCAAACAACAATTCTTCCCTTCTTGTTCCTGATTTTGTTATATCAATTGCTGGGTATATTCTTTTGTCTGCAATTTTTCTATCTAATATTGTTTCACTATTACCTGTTCCTTTAAATTCTTCAAAAATAACTTCATCCATCCTACTTCCTGTATCAATTAAAGCTGTAGAGATAATAGTTAATGAACCACCTTCCTCAATGTTTCTTGCTGCACCGAAAAATCTTTTAGGTCTTTGGAGTGCATTTGCATCAACACCCCCGGTCAAAACTTTTCCCGAACTAGGTATCACTGCATTGTAGGCTCTTCCTAGTCTTGTTATAGAATCTAATAAAATAATAACATCTTTTTTATGTTCGGTTAATCTTTTAGCTTTTTCAATAACCATTTCAGCGACTGCTACGTGTCTTTGAGCTGGTTCATCGAAAGTAGAGCTAATTACTTCGCCTTTTACTGTTCTTTGCATGTCTGTTACTTCTTCTGGACGTTCATCAATTAACAGTACCATAAGATAACATTCTGGATAATTTTTAGCTATTGAGTTTGCAATACTTTGCAAAATCATTGTCTTTCCAGCTTTGGGTGGAGATATAATTATTGATCTTTGTCCTTTACCGATTGGGCTAACTAGATCAATAAGTCTTGGGGTTAAATCTTGTTTTTTTTCAACTTTTGTAGTTTCAACTTCCATCACTAGCTGTTTGTCTGGGTATAATGGAGTTAAGTTATCAAATGCAATTTTATGTCTTGCTTTTTCTGGTTCTTCAAAATTTATCTTACTAACTTGTAATAACGCGAAATATCTCTCACCTTCTTTGGGGGCTCTAACTGGCCCTTCAACAGTATCTCCTGTTCTCAAGCCAAACTTTCTAATTTGACTTGGACTCACATATATATCATCGGGTCCTGGAAGATAATTCGATTCCATTGCTCTTAGAAAACCGAAACCGTCTTGCAGTAACTGTAAAACACCCACGCCAGTTATTTCCTCTTTTTCGGCAACTTTTTTAAGGATCGCAAAAAGTATTTCTTGTTTTCTTAATGTGCTGGCATTTTCTATACCAAGCTCTTCTGCTTGAGTAATGAGCTGTTCAGACGATTTAAGTTTTAGTTCTTGAATATTCATGATTGATTTTTTTGATAAGGAATTATCAGATGATCTTAATATATATACTGCTATTATTATTTCAACCCTAGATTGGCTTAAAAATAGCTAAAAATACAACAATAATTAAAATAACGGTGGGTATTTCGTTAATAATTCTAAAGAATTTCGCTGATCTAGAGTTTGTAGAGTTTTTTAGAGCAACAAGACATTTGCCTAAATAATCATTGTAAGCTGATAACAAAATTATCAAGACAATTTTTATTTGAAACCATAATTGAGAAAAAATATCTATTCCATTGAGATAAATTAATACTAATCCAAAAACCCAAGTAAAAATCATTGCGGGACGCATAATGTAGTAAAACAACCTTCTTTCCATAACTTCAAATATATCTGTTGCTTCTTTTTTTTCTTTATTTTCAACGTGATAAACAAAAATTCTAGGAAGATACAAAAGACCAGCCATCCAAGAAATGACTGCAATCAAATGCAACGATTTAAATAATAAATACGAATTCATATATCAGATATTTCTTTCAATTAAGGACTTTAGTAAAATGATATGATCATTATTATCATTTAAACAGGGGACCATATCAAAATTTTCTCCCCCAGAATTTAAAAAACTTTCTTTGGCTTGAATTTGTATTTCTTCTAAAGTCTCTACGCAGTCGGATGCGAACCCTGGACAGATTGTAAGAACATTTTTAACACCCTCTTTAGGTAGATTTTCTAAGGTCTTATCAGTATATGGTTGAAGCCATTCTTGGGGACCAAATCTTGACTGAAATGTAGTTTTAATTTTTATTGAATTAAATTTTTCCGAAATAAGTCTTGTCGTTTTATGGCAATAGCAATGATAAGGATCACCTTTGTCAAAATATTTTTTTGGTATCCCATGATAAGAGGCTATAATTAGATCTGGCTTCCAACTAATTTCATTTATTTTTTTATTAATTGAATTAACAAGTGCATCAATGTAAAGCGGATCGGATTCATAGTGAGGAATTATTTTTAAAGAGGGCTGCCACCTCATTTTCATTAAAGTTCTGTATACCTCATCACAAACTGTTGCCGTTGTAGCTGCCGCATATTGTGGATAAAGAGGAAGTATTACTAAGTTTTCACAGCCCATTTCGTGTAATTTATGAATCTTGCTATTAATGCTAGGATTTCCATATCTCATAGCAAAATCTACAATAATGTTTTTTTTGATAATAAATTTGAAATTTTCTCACTTTGCTTTTTTGTATGATAAAGAAGTGGCGACATGTTTTCATCCTTCATCCATATTTCTTTATAAGCTTTAGCAGTTTTAGAGGGTCTAAAATTTAAAATGAACAAATTCAAAATTATTTGCCAAAGTAATGGGTTTACCTCTATTACTCTTCTATCAGAAAGAAACTCTCTTAAATATTTTCTGATATCAAACCAACTAGTGGAGTCGGGTGTGCCCAAATTAATTATAAGTACGCCTGTATTACCATATTTTATAGGTGGATGATTTTTTTCAATCATTTGAAATCTTTTACAATTTTAATTAAGTTTTCAACCATTTCGGGGTTTGTTTCAGGTAAAATACCATGACCAAGGTTAAATATATATGGATGATCACGAAAAATTTCCAAATACTTGGTTGTTTCTTTTTTTAATGTTTCTTTATCTGTCAATAAAATTTTAGGGTCTAAACCGCCTTGGATTGGTATTTTTATATCTTTGAGTATCTTTTTTGGATCAATATTATAATCGATACTAACGGCATCTGGTTTAACAATATCACAAAATTCTTTGTAATTTTTTATTTCTCTCGGAAAGCATATCACTGGCACATTCAAAGATTTTACATAATTTACTAAATTTAAAGTTGGAGTATAAACAAAGTTAGGTAAATCTTTTTCTTCTAATAAGCCTGCCCAGCTATCAAAAATTTGAATTACATTTGCACCGTTATCAATTTGATTTTTAATATGAACTTTCAAAAATTTTTCAATAATTAATAAAATTCTATTTATTAAAAATTCATCTTTAAAAAAATCTTTCTTCAAGCTTTTTTTAGGTGATTGTTGATTGATCATATAAACTAATAATGTCCATGGAGCACCAACAAAGCCAATGGTATTTTTATTATTTAAAACAGTATCTGAACTAACTTTTCTTATTGCCTTATATACAGAATGTATTTTTTCAACGAAGTCTATTTCATCAATCTTAGTAATTTCATTTAGATTTAGATTACCTAATTTTGGTCCAAAATTTTTTTCAAATTCTACTTTTTGACCTAATCCATATGGAAGCATTAAAATATCTGAAAATATTATTGCAGCATCTAGATCAAATCTTTTTAAGGGTTGTAGGGTTATCTCTGAAGATAAATTGTCATTTAAACAAAGATTGATGAAATTAGGGTTTACTTTTCTAATTTCTCTAAATTCTGGAAGATATCTTCCTGCTTGTCTCATAATCCATATAGGATTGATTGAAGTATCTTTATTTGTAATTATTTTATTTAAAGGTTTCATAAATAAATAATATTAATTATTGTAGTTGTAATATATCTTGTGAATAAAGGTGATTATTTTTTATAAACATTATATCCACATTTTATCATTACTTTATGTGACTAAAATTGTTTAAAATGAAGCTTTTTTTATCATATTAATTTTTGTGGATTGTTTTACCCTATTTATTATTAATGTTAATAAATAGCAGTTTTTACAAGGTAAATTTATTAAATTTTAAATTGTGTAATTTAATTAAAATAATACAAATTTATTAACAATTTATTCATGAGTAATACATATCAAATATATTTAATTTCTGACTCAACTGGCGAGACTTTAGATAGAATATTTTTAGCACTCAAAGCGCAATTTTTAAATATAGAATATAAAGTTCATTCTTATTCTTTTACAAGAACAGAAAACCAAATTTTAAAAATTTTAGAAGATGCAGAAAAGAATTCAAACGCAATAAT
Organism: uncultured Pelagibacteraceae bacterium; assembly: GCA_902559935.1. Classification (GTDB taxonomy): domain Bacteria; phylum Pseudomonadota; class Alphaproteobacteria; order Pelagibacterales; family Pelagibacteraceae; genus Pelagibacter. The sequence continues at coordinate 14,117 of CACEJN010000002.1, forward strand.
ATTATATACTATTGTAGATAATAATTTAGCTAAATATTTAGCAAATGTAAGTGATGAAAAAAAAATCCCATGTTTTGGAGTTCTTGGAAACTTGATTTTAAATTTTTCAAAAATTCTTAATCAAAAAGCAACCCACGAGCCAAGTGGGCAACATATATTAAATGAAGAATATTACGATAGAATAGAAGCAATTCAATTTACAATGAATCATGATGATGGAAATTTAATTAATGAAGTACATAAATCCGACATTATTCTTGTAGGAGTAAGCAGAACTAGCAAAACTCCCACATCTATCTATTTGGCCAATAAAGGATTTAAGACCTCAAATATTCCTTTAGTAAATGAAAATTCATTGCCTGAAACCCTTAAAAAAAATCCCAGAATAACTTGTGTGGTAGGACTAAGCACCGAACCAGAAAGACTGTCTGACCTAAGAAAAAATAGAATGAATTCTTTAAAAGAGACAGAAAACACTCAATATACAGATTTAGAGAATATCAAAAAAGAAGTATTAGAAGCTAAAAAAACATTTCAAAAATATAAGTGGCCTCTTATTGATGTAACAAGAAAATCTGTAGAGGAAACAGCCGCCTCTATAATTAAAATCCACGAAATATACTTAAATAATGCTAGATAGAATTATTCTTGCTTCTAAAAGCGAGGTTAGAAAAGAAATTTTAGATAAAAATAATATTAAAAGCGTTGTTATTCCATCAAATGTTGATGAAGATGTTGTTAAATTAAGTTTGTTAAAAGAAAAAGCGAGTCCAGAGATTATATCAAAAAATTTAGCAGAAATAAAAGCAAACAAGGTAAGCTTAAAAAAAACAAACGAAATAGTTTTAGGAGCAGACAGTGTAATAGATCTAAACGGTGAATTAATATCAAAGCCAGAAAATAGAGAAGAGGCCATGACAATATTAAAGAAGCTTAATGGCAAATCACATCATTTAATTAGTTCTGTATGTATCTCAAAAAATGGGTCAATGGTTTGGAACTATACTGACAAAGCCACATTAAAAATGAAAAATTTTTCTGAAGATGAATTAAAAAAATATTTATCCAAAATATCTGATCAGGCTCTTTATGCTTACAATGTTTATCAAATAGAAGGAGAAGGAAAAAACTTATTTGAAAGCATAATTGGCGATGAAGATACTATAATGGGATTGCCAATTAAGAAAATTAAGGAATATTTAGAGATTTATGACAACTAAAATAAAAAAATATTTTGTTATAGGAAACCCAATCGATCATTCTTTGTCCCCCAAACTACAAAACTACTGGTTAAAAGAGAATAATATTAACGCTTTATATGATAAAATTAAACTTGATGAAGATGATTTGGAGAACTTTATCAAAGGTATAAAGCAACAAAAAATTACTGGCTGCAATGTTACAGTTCCATTTAAACAAGCAGTAATACCTTTCTTAGATAAATTAAGCCCAGAGGCACTTCAAACTCAATCAGTAAATACAATAATATTTAACGATGGCAATTTAGTTGGACATAACACAGATATTTCTGGGTTTACTAAAGCAATTCAAAGTTTGGGTTTTAACTTGAGAGGAAAGAAAGTTTTAATTTTAGGTGCAGGAGGGGTAGTTCCATCAATTATTCTTTCTTTGAATAAAATGGGTGTCTCCGAGATAATTGTTAGCAATAGAACCAGACAAAAAGCAGAAAATTTGAAAACCTTATTTAACAATTTAAAAATTATAGAATGGGGAAATATAGAATATTTTGATATGATAATTAACGCTACAAGCTTAGGGCTAAATAATGAAAAAATAAATTTAGATTTTTCAAAAGCTGGAAAAGATAAGTTATTTTATGATGTTATTTACAATCCTGCCGAAACTAATTTCTTAAAAAATGCAAAAAAAAACGGTAATCTTACAGAAAATGGTAAATTAATGTTTGTTTATCAAGCCCTAGAAGCATTCAAGTTATGGCATGAAGTAGAACCAAAAATTAGTAATGAGATTTTTAAACTTTTAGAAAATGATTAAAATAGGAATTTTAGGAGACATAGGATCTGGAAAGAGTTTTGCTGCAAAAGCATTTGGATATCCGGTATTCAATGCTGATCAAGAGGTATCTAAGTTATATCAGAAAGATAGAAAAGTTTATTTAAAATTAAAAAAAAAACTTCCAAAGCACATTTCAACTTTTCCAGTTAAAAAAAAGGAAATTTCTAAAGCAATAATTTCAAAAAAAACAAATTTAAAAAAAATTATTAAAATTGTGCATATAGAAATTAGAAAAAAAATGAAATTTTTTATTAATCAAAATAAAAATAAAAAAATAGTAATACTAGATATTCCTTTACTGTTAGAAAATAAAATTAACAAAAAAAAGGATATATTAATTTTTGTTGATTCAAAAAAATCTCAAATTTTAAAAAGACTTAAAAAAAGAAAAAATTTTAATAATGACTTACTTAAATTATTCAAAAAAATTCAACTACCACTTGATTATAAAAAGAATAAATCCGATTTCATTATTAAAAATGATTTTACTAAAAAAACATTAAAAAAAAGTGTAAAATTAATTCTAAATAAGATCCTTAAATGAAAGAAATAGTTCTTGATACAGAAACTACAGGAATATCTGTGAAAGAGGGTCACAGAATTGTTGAAATTGGATGCATAGAATTGGAAAATCTAATCCCAACAAGAAATAAATTTCATTGCTATCTTAACCCAGAGAGAAAAGTTTCTGAGAAAGCCTTAGAAATACACGGATATTCAGATGAGTTCTTAATTGATAAGAAAAAATTTAATGAAGTTGTTGAAGATTTTTTATCTTTTATCAATGGAAAAAGATTAATTATACATAATGCTGAATTTGATCTCGCACATTTAAATAATGAACTTGGATTGATTGGTAAAGATAAGATAAATAATGAAATTATTGATACTCTTAGTCTTTCTAGGGAAAAATTTCCAGGGTCCTCAGTAAGTTTGGATTCACTTTGTAAAAGATATGGAATAGATAATTCAAGAAGAAAACAGCATACTGCTCTGATTGATTGCGATCTTTTAGCAAGAGTATATATCAATTTAATTGATCAGAAAGAACCTACACTAAATTTTTTAGAGGATAATATTAAAGATCCAGCAAATAATGCTGCAAACGTTTCATATTATAAAAAAATTGTTTTGCCAACAAAAGAAGAAATTGAAAAACATAAAAATTATTTAAAAAATTCTTTAAAAAAAAATTATTTTAATTAAGTCTTTCATTATAAAGTTTTTCAAAATCTATTTTTTTTTCAAATTTTATTTGTGGGTAGCCAGAATTGTGTAAAAGATTCAAAAAGGATTTTTCTAAATCTGGATAGATTTCAATTTGAACATCACAAAGAATAATTTTTTCTAAATCTTTTTTTTCTTTTATTTCATCAGCAGGTCTAATTATAGTTGCAAAATTAATTTCAAAGTAAGATTTTAGTTCATTGGGTTCTTTGTCTTCAAATTTAAAGGTTGTGAATATTTCAATGAGTTTATTTTTCAAAGCTTTTGAGTTGATATCTATATTTAATTGATATTTGCCTATATGTTCTTTTACAAATAAATAGGTTTGAACGTCTCGAGTTTCACTAGATAAATCTTTTATATATTTGCCTAAAATTTCATACTTTTTTGTCATTATCATCCTCTATATCTTCATATTCACCATCAATAAAATTATTTTTTTTATATTCTTTCTTGCTAATTTTTTTTGAAAAAAAAGAGAAGAAAAATTTTCTAGTGATTGGAAAAATTATAAGAAACCCAAAAATATCAGTCGCAAACCCAGGAATTATTAATAGGAGAGCTGCAATGGCGATAGCCGCTCCTGAAATTACCTCATAAGCTGGTGTTTTATTTTTACTTAATTGAACAAAACCCGATTTTAATGTATTCAACCCCTCATACTTTGCATAATAAACACCTATTATTGCAGTACAGATAATTAGTAAAATAGTGGAAATCGCACCAATTTGTGATCCAATTTTTATAAATAAATAAATTTCTACGATTGGGACTAAAATAATTAATAATATTAATGAGTTCATTTGTCCTTAATCTAAATTGCTGGTTGAAATTAATCAACAGAGTAATTACTATCAATGTATGAATTATAGTTTCGAATACATAGATATAATTTTACTTGCTATGATAGCTGGTTTTATTTTTTTAAGATTAAGAGGAATTCTCGGTAAAAGAACTGGTTTTGAGGGAAAATCACCTGCTCAATTTAAAGAAGTTTTAAAAAATATAAAGGTAGATCAAGCTGTCAAACCAAAAGAAAAGTTTGATGATGAAGCTCAAAAAGAATTTTTAAAAGGTGCAAAAATTGCTTATGAAACAATAATTACTGATTTCAGTGATAATGATAATAAGATTATAAATGCAAAACCTCTGTTAAATAAAGACATATACAATCAATTTGATGATGCGTTGAAAGAAAGAACAAAAAGGGGTCATTTCGCAGAAATAACATTTATTGGAGTTAATAAAGCTGAGATTAAGGAACATAAAAAAATTGGAAATATTTTAAACGTAACAGTGGATTTTATAGCAGAGGTGATAACTTGTATAAGAGATAAAGATAAAAAAATTGTTTCTGGAGATCCTGAAAAGATTAAAAAAATTTATGATACGTGGATTTTTTCAAGAGATACTACGTCAGCAAATCCTAATTGGCAGTTAGTAAATATATTAACATAATTGAACGATAACATTTCAGACAAAGATAAAAAAGATTGGAACAAATTTATAAATAGTACTGAAAAATTACCAAACAAAGATTTTAAACATCAAAAAAATAAAAATCTAAAAGTAAGATCAATAGATTTGCATGGTTATACTTTAGATGAAGCAAATAAAACTATAGAAGATTTTATAAACAAAGCTTTTTCTGAAAATATCAATAAACTAATTATTGTTACAGGAAAAGGTCTTCATTCCGAAAATGAAAAAGATCCATATGTTTCAAAAGACTTTGGTATCTTAAAATATTCTGTTCCAGAATTTATTACTAATAATGCCAGTTTAATGAATATGATAAATGAAATCACAGATGCAAAAATAGAAGATGGTGGTGCAGGTGCATTTTATGTTTTTTTAAAAAAAAATAAAATTATAAGATAAACTTAGAGAGATCTGTATCTTTTACTAAATTATCTAAGTTTTTATTAATATATTCCTTATTAATAATTATTTTTTCGCCTGCTCTGTCAGTAGCTGTAAAGCTTATTTCATCCAAAATTTTCTCAATAATCGTATGCAATCTTCTTGCTCCAATATTTTCAACAGTTGCATTCACTTCAGAAGCTATATTGGCTATGGCGTCTATTCCATCATCTGAAAATTCAAGATCAACATTTTCTGTTTTTAATAAAGCCACATACTGTTTAATTAAACTAAAATCTGGTTCTCTTAAAATTCTTTTAAAATCCTCACTAGTTAAAGCCTCTAGCTCTACTCTGATTGGCAATCTTCCTTGTAACTCAGGTAGCAAATCTGATGGCTTCGCTAGTTGGAAAGCTCCAGATGCAATAAATAATATGTGATCTGTTTTTATTGGACCATGTTTAGTGTTGACCGTTGTTCCTTCAATCAAGGGTAACAAATCTCTTTGAACACCTTCTCTTGAAACATCCCCGCCAACTCTGTCAGTTCTTGCTGAAATTTTGTCAATTTCATCCAGAAAAACTATTCCATTATTTTCTGTCGAAAGTTTTGCAGCTTTTATAATTTTATCTTGTTCAATTAATTTATCAGACTCATCATTGATTAAAATTTCATGAGATTCTTTTACTGTCATTTTTTTCTTTTTTTCTTTATTTCCCATTGATTTGCCAATCATTTCCCCAATGTTGATCATTCCAACATTGGCTCCAGGCATCCCAGGAATTTCAAAAGAAGCACCGCTAGACCCAGTGTCACTCACAGCTATTTCAATTTCATTATTATCTAAATCACCGTTTCTTAATCTTTTTCTAAAACTTTCTCTTGTTGCTAAACTTGCTTTTTTTCCAACCAAGGCATCTAAAACCTTTTCCTCAGCAGCTTTTTGAGCTTGCGCAAAAACTTCTTTTCTTTTTTTTACTTTTTCCATTGAGATGGCAATTTCAATTAAATCTCTTACGATTTGTTCAACATCTCTTCCTACATATCCTACCTCAGTAAATCTTGTAGCTTCAACTTTTACGAAAGGAGCTTCTGCTAATTTTGATAATCTTCTAGAGATCTCAGTTTTTCCAACACCAGTTGGCCCAATCATCAGAATATTTTTAGGTAAAACTTCATTTTTCATTTCACCTTTAAGAGCCTGACGTCTCCATCTATTCCTAAGAGCAACAGCAACAGCTCTTTTCGCTTTGTTCTGCCCAACAACAAATCTGTCTAATTCTGAAACTATTTCTCTTGGTGATAAAGAGCTAACCAAAGAAGCTTCTTCTTTTTGATTTTTATCTTTTGGGTGTAGTTTTGTAACGTTTGAGTTATCCATTATATTTTTTCAATTTTAACATTATCGTTTGTGAAAACACATATATCAGCAGCAACTTTGATTGCTTTTTTAGCAACTTCCTCGGCTGACATGTTGCCTTCCATTAAAACTTTTCCAGCAGCTAATGCATAATTACCACCAGAGCCTATTCCAATTACGTCTCCCTCAGGCTCTAAAACATCACCAGTTCCAGAAATAATATAACTATTACTTTTGTCTCCAACTGCCATTAACGCTTCTAATCTTCTTAAATATTTATCAGTTCGCCAGTCCTTTGCTAATTCAACAGCAGCTCTAGATAAATTTCCTGCATGTTTTTCCAATTTACCTTCTAATCTTTCGAATAAAGTTAGTGCATCAGCAGTTGATCCTGCAAACCCAGCTACTACATCTCTTTTTTCAATCTTTCTGACTTTTGAAGCTGTGCTTTTAACAACAGTATTTCCCATACTGACTTGTCCATCACCAGCAACCACTACTTCATTATTTTTTCTAACTAGTACAATTGTTGTCATACCTAATAAATGGTAACTATTTTTGATACTTCAAGTGTATAGACTGATATTGATATAGTGGGATTATGTATGTATACCATTAAAAATATATGGCTAGAAAAGGAAAAGTATCTCGAAAAACAAAAGAAACCAGCATTAATGTTGAAGTAAATATTGATGGCAAGGGAAAATACCAAATTGATACTGGCATAGGTTTCTTAGATCACATGCTTGAGCAACTATCAAAGCACTCCTTAATTGATTTAAAAGTTAAAGCTAAAGGAGATACTCATATCGATCTTCACCACACAACAGAGGATACAGGTATTGCAATAGGTGAAGCTTTAAAAAAAGCTGCTAAAAAATTTGTAGGAATAAAAAGATATGCACATACAATTATTCCGATGGATGAAACATTAACAAGGGTTGCTATCGATGTTTCAAACAGACCTTATTTAATTTGGAAAGTAAAATTGAAAGTTGAAAAGCTTGGTGAAATGGATACTGAATTATTTAAAGAATGGTTCCAAGCGTTCTCTCAATCTGCTGGTATTACAATGCACGTAGAAAATATTTATGGTGATAATAGCCATCACATAATTGAATCTTGTTATAAAGCATTAGCAAGATCATTAAGAGCTGCATTAGAGATGGATCCAAGAAACAAAAAGAGTATTCCATCCACTAAAGGCTCATTATAAGTTTAATGAACGTCACAATTGTTGATTATAATTCGGGCAATATAAGCTCGGTAATAAACTCCTTTAAGGAAGTCGCTAAAGATAAAGTAAATATCGAAGTAACTTCGGATTTAAATAAGATTAAATCTTCCGACAAAGTTGTTTTGCCAGGGCAGGGTTCGTTTAAAAGTTGTATTGATGCTCTAAATAATATTGGTGGTCTAGTTGATACATTAAATGACTTTGTAATAAGTAATAAAAAACCACTTCTTGGAATTTGCGTTGGATTGCAAATGTTTGCAGATGTCGGTTTTGAAGAAACAGAAACCAAAGGTCTAGGTTGGATTTCTGGAAAAGTGTCAAAAATAGATAATCAAGATGGAAAATACAAACTTCCTCATATTGGCTGGAACCAAATTAATATTGTTAAAGACAGTAAAATTTTTAAAGGCATAGAAATTAATTCTCACATGTACTTTGTGCATAGTTATGAATTTATACCTGAAGATAAAGCTGTAATTTCAGCAACAACAGATTATTCATCAAATATTGTTTGCTCTGTTGAGAAAGAAAATATTTTTGGAACACAGTTCCACCCAGAGAAAAGTGATAAAACTGGACTTAAAATAATAGATAATTTTATAAGTTTATAAATGAAAATATTTCCAGCAATAGATATTAAAGATAGAAAATGTGTGAGGTTAGTCAAAGGAGATTTTAATAATAAAACCGAATACAAATTGTCTCCAGTTGAACAAGCAGGTAAATACAAAGATTATGGTTTTAAAAACTTGCACATAGTTGATTTGGATGGAGCTTTAACAGGTGAAACAGTTAATTTGGATATAATTAAAGAAATAGTAAAAAAATTTGATTTTAAAATTCAAATTGGTGGAGGTATTAGAAATTTTGAAAGTATTCAGAAGTATACTGATGCTGGTGTTGAAAAAGTTATTTTGGGTAGTGCTGCTATTAAAGATAAAAATTTTTTAAAAGCAGCTTGTGAAAAATTTCCAAATCAAATTGCCTTAGGTTTAGATGCTAAAGATGGTTATTTGTCTGTTTCTGGTTGGAAAGAAAATTCAGACCAATTAACTCTAGATTATTTGAAAGAAGTTAATGATTATGGTGCAAGTAGGTTGATTTATACTGACATTAATAGAGATGGAATGAAGCAAAGTCCTAATTTTGAGGAGACAGCAAAGATTGCTAATATATCCAATTGTCCAGTAATTATATCGGGTGGAGTTTCATCAATAGATGATATTAAAAAAGCTAAGGAATTTAATAATAAGAATATCGAAGGTATCATAGTAGGTAAAGCTATCTATGATGGGGATATTAAATTAGACGAATTAGTGAAGGAATTAGATGCTTAAAAATAGAATAATACCTTGTTTAGACGTCAAAAATGGCCGTGTAGTTAAGGGGATAAATTTTGTTGATCTAAAAGATGCGGGTGATCCTGTTGAACAAGCTAAAATTTATTCAGACGGTGGAGCAGATGAAATTTGTTTTTTAGATATTACTGCATCAAATGAAAATAGAGATACTATTTATGATGTAGTAGAGAAAACGTCGAAGAAATGTTTTGTTCCTCTGACAGTTGGAGGTGGAGTTAGAAGTGTTGAGGACATCAACAAACTACTGAACTGTGGTGCAGATAAAGTATCAATCAATACTGCTGCAGTTCAAAATCCGGAAGTAGTTGAACAAAGTTCAAAAAAATTTGGGTCACAATGTATTGTGGTTGCGATAGATGCTAAAAAAAATGGCGACAAATGGGAAATATTTACTCATGGTGGAAGAAACAATACTAGAATTGATGCCACAGAATTTGCAAAAAAAATGGAAGATAGTGGAGCAGGCGAGCTTCTAGTTACTTCTATGGATCGGGATGGCACCCAAGTTGGTTATGATATAGAGCTTATGTCTAAGATATCTTCTATGGTAAATATTCCAGTTATTGCTTCAGGCGGAGTAGGGAATCTAGATCATCTAGTAGATGGAATCAAATTAGGAAATGCAAGCGCAGTTTTAGCAGCATCAATATTTCACTATGGCAAACATTCTTTAAAAGAAGCTAAGGAATATTTGGATTCAAAAGGAATTCCTGTTAGAATTTAATATGCTTAATACATTAGAGAACTTAATAAAACTTGCAAGAGAGAGAAAATCTTCGCCTGTTGAAGGTTCATATACTAATAAGTTGCTTGCAGATAAATCATTAAGCAAGGCAAAAGTTTTAGAAGAAGTTAATGAATTGATCGAGGCAGTAGAGGAAAATTCTAATAAAATTCACGAAGCTGCTGATGTGTTTTATCATTTGCTAATGTATTTAGAGGCAAATGATGTAAAAATTGAAGAAGTGATGTCAGAGCTAGAAAAAAGAAAAAAATGAGTTACGACGATAATAACATTTTTGCAAAAATTTTACGTGGAGAGATTCCTTGTAATAAAATTTATGAGGATGATTTTGTTTTGTCATTTCATGACATTAATCCACAAAAAAAAATTCATGCATTAGTTATTCCCAAGGGAAAATATGTTGACTTAGATGATTTTAGTTTAAATGCTTCTTCTGAGGAAATTGTTGGTTTGTTAAAAGGTATTAATATAGTTGCTAAAAAGCTTGGTATTTCAACAGAAGTAGGCAAAGGCTATAGAGCTTTAGCAAATATTAGTGATCACGGCGGTCAAGAAGTGCCTCATTTACATTTCCATTTATTTGGAGGAGAACGAGTTGGGAAAATGGTGGAGTGACAGAAGAAGTTAAAAGAAATTACTTGGAAATTAATTCACTTCAAGATCTAATCGAAGGAAACAAACCTTCTGAATATTATTCTTTAAGTTTAATTGATCCAATTAATTTTCAACTAAATAAATTTTTTTATAAAAATATTGGTAAAAATCACAAGTGGGTAGATAGACTTACTTGGTCAGAAGAAAAATGGATTAATTACGCTTCCTCTAAAAATGTTAATTCATATGTTTTAAAACATAAGGACGATTTAGTAGGATTTTTCGAATTAATTTTTCATCCAGAAAAAGATGAAACAGAAATTGCATATTTTGGAATTTTAGAAGAATATCAAAATAAAAAATTAGGATCCTTTTTATTATCAGAAGCTATTAAAAAATCTTTTATAAACAATACTAAACGAGTTTGGGTACATACTTGTTCATTAGATCATAAAAATGCTTTAAGTAATTATATTTCAAGAGGCATGAAAATATTTAAAACCGAAATATTAAATATTTAATTTTGAACAGGTATAACAAATAAATTTTTAGATAGTACCCTATTTTTTCTAATAGACGAAAGGAAGGTGATATTAAAATTCTGATATATGTCTGTGTTTTGCCAACCAATTAAATCATATGTTTGTTTGTCAAAAAATATACTTATCTCGTTATTATTTTCTAAAATTGTAAAATTAATCAGATTATTGTTGATTGTTCTTTCTTTTAAAGATTTAATTTTATTGATTAGAATGTTTTTATCTAAAATAACATTTAAGGGAGTTTCTTCCAAAGGATACCTATAATAACTTGAAATAGTTTTAATAACTAAAGATTTTCCATTTGACACTAAAATTTTATTGTTACTTCTTGCATATTCACAAAATATTTTTTTTGGATATTCTATCGTACAATTACCATTCTCTATTTTACCATTTACATTTTGTTCAAATTTGAAATCTAAATTTTTTGTATTCTTAAGGTTTTGAATAATTTTCTCTTTTATTTCTGCATTCGAATTTAATGTTAAAAAAAAGAAGATTATTATCAAAAAAAATCTTAACATCAGAGAACGTCTCTTTTACCAACGTGATTAGCTTTACTCACAATTCCATCTGACTCCATCATATCAATAATTCTTGCAGCTCTGTTGTAACCAATTTGGAGTTTCCTTTGTAAAAAAGAAGTGGAAGCTTTTCCTTCTGATCTTATAATTTCCAAAGCTTGTTGATAGAGTTCGTCTTTATCACCTAGATTTTGATTATCTCCCATTTCCTTTTCATCTGCAAAATTTAAAATTTCATCAACATAATCCGGCTCAGCCTGTGATCTTAAAAAATTGTTTATTTGCTCAATTTCACCATCTGAAACGAAAGGAGCATGAATTCTCACTATACGATTAGCAGAAGACATATATAGCATATCTCCTTTTCCTAATAATTGCTCTGCTCCTTGCTCACCCAAAATTGTTCTACTATCTATTTTTGAAGTAACTTGAAATGATATCCTTGTTGGAAAATTTGCTTTAATTGTTCCAGTAATTACATCAACACTAGGTCTTTGAGTGGCCATAATGATATGAATCCCTGCTGCTCTTGCCATTTGTGATAATTTTTGGATATAGTTCTCAATTTCTTTACCCGCTACCAACATTAAATCCGACATTTCATCAACAACAACAACTATATAGGGCATTGGAAGTTTGTGTTTTGTATTATAGCTATCAATATTTCTGACTCCTTCTTTAGTCATAAGTCTATATCTACTCTCCATTTCCTTAACTACCCAACCAAGAACAGACGCAGCTTTTTTCGCCTCTGTTATTACTGGACATAATAAATGTGGAATTCCTTCATATGTTGAAAGCTCAAGCATTTTTGGATCTATTAAAATAAATTTACATTTTTCAGGAGTATGTCGATAGAGAAGAGATAAAATAATAGTATTAATGCAGACAGATTTACCTGATCCTGTAGTACCTGCGATAAGTAGATGAGGCATTGATGATAGATCTCCGACTATAGGTTTACCAGAAATACTTTTTCCTAATGCGATCGGCAATTTAATGTCTCTTTTTTTAAAATCAGGATTGTTTAAAATTTCGCTTAAATAAACATTTTCTCTTACATTGTTTGGCAGTTCAATGCCAACAGTGTTGCTTCCTGGTATTGTAGCTATTCTCGCAGACTCTGAACTGGTATTTCTCGCAATGTCATCTGATAAATTAATTATTTTCGATACCTTGACACCAGCTGCTGGCTCAAATTCATTTAAAGTTACTACAGGTCCATGGCTTACTTTCTTGATATTGCCATTAACGCCAAAGTCTAAGAGAATTTTTTCTAAAAATTCAGGATCTTGTGTTTCACTTTTTTCAAGATTTCCTCTCTCTTTTTTAGAAGGAGTTTTCAATAAATTAAAGTCTGGTAATTTAAATTTAGTTGTATTTTTGCTTTTGTTCTCAGCTTTTATAAATGGTAAATCCTCTTGAATAAGATTTTTTATTTCTTCTTGAGGGATATATTCACTGATTACTTCACTTTTATCAGTATAATTTTTTCTTTCTTCTTTTGTAAAAAATTTATTTAAACTTTTGATTAATTTATAAAATTTTATTGGATGAAAATTTATACTTATCAAAAATAAAAAAATATTTGAAATAATTAAAAAATAATAAAAAATTACCTCGTTAATTAAAATTATTGAATTTAAAAACGTTTGATTTAAATAATTACCCACAAAGCCTCCATTACCATTAATGTAAAGAGCAAAAGCTTCAGAATAAAAATGTGCAAAAAATAAAGTTCCCAGCAAAGAATAAACTATCGCAAAAAATATATTTTCAATTATTAAAAAAAATTCTTTACTTCTAATAATGTTGATACCAGTTACAATCAAAGTAAATGAGAATAAGTATGAAACAAGGCCTATTGATTGAAAAAATAAATCTGAAACAAAACTTCCATGGAAACCCAAAATATTTTCAATTTTTGTGTATTCTGGAAAAATGAAATTTGGATCTTCTGGTGAATAGGTCAATAATGCCAGTAATAACAAAACTCCAGCGCTCAAAACTGTTATCCCTAAAATTTCTGCCATTCTTTTAATAGTGAAATTAGCAAACAAATTAGCTGTTTTTTTTATATTCATATTTATGAATCAATTTTACCACTTTGTATCATCTAATTTTTGTTGTTAAAATTAAAAATAATATGAGAGTTTGTATACTTGGCTCAGGTTTAACCGCTTTAACTTTAGCGAAAGCTTTAGTTAATCAAAATCTTTCTGTTGATTTAATTTCATCGAATAAAAATCATAAAATTAATCATTCTAGAACGATAGGTATTTCAAAGAGTAACTTTAATTATTTTAATAGGAATATAACAAATATAGAAAAAATCAGCTGGAAATTAAAAAAAATTGAAATTTTTACTGATAAAAATGAAAATGAAAAAATATTAAATTTTGAAAATAGCGATGAACAACTTTTTTCAATAATAAAAAACTACCAATTATACGAAGTTTTAAATAAAAATTTATTTAAAAATAAATATTTTAAAAAAATAAAATCAATAAAACCAGAAAAATATAATTTAATAGTTAATACTGAATACAATAATATTTTTACAAAAAAATATTTTAGTAAAAAAATTGAAAAAGTTTATAATAGTTCTGCTTACACAACTGTCATTAACCATGAAACTATTTCAAACCAAATTGCAGTTCAAATATTTACTAAAATTGGGCCACTTGCTTTTTTACCATTATCAAAAAATAAAACTTCAATTGTGTACTCAATATATAATTCAAAGCATGTTGATAGGAAAAAAATAATCCATCTTATAAATCAACATAATATTAAATACAAAATAACAAAAATTGAGAAGATAGAAAATTTTGAACTTAAATTTTTTAATTTAAGATCTTATTATCATAATAATATTTTAGCTTTTGGTGATTTGCTACATAGAATTCATCCACTTGCCGGTCAGGGTTTTAATATGACAATTAGAGATATAAACGTTTTTATTAATATTATTAAAAATAAAATAGATTTAGGTTTGCCTATTGATAGTTCTGTAAATTATGAATTTGAAAAAAATTTGAAACATAAAAATTATATTTTTTCAAATAGTATTGATTTCGTTCAAGAATTTTTTAATTTTGAGAGAAAATTAAATAATAATGTTTTAAGCAAATCTTTGAAAATTTTAGGTAAAAACAGTTATATAAATAAATTATTTACCAAAGTGGCTGATAAGGGGATAAACTTTTAAATTATTGAATCGTTGTGTTATCAAAATTATCAAAAGTATAAGTGCTTAAAATCTGAGAAATTTTTTCTTTTCTATTATCTAAATCTTTCGCTTCTAAAAGAACTTGTTTTTCCTCTAAAGAAAACGGTGATGCCATAGCGAGCGCATTAATTGTTTCATCAAGACTTTGCTTTTCTAGAGCTTTCCAATTAATTATAAATCCTCTTTTTTCAAATAATGATTTCAAATCTTTAAAAATTAACTCAAGATCAGAAAATTTTAAATTCTCTTTTTTGTTTTCTAGATCTTGATAGAAATCTTTAAAATTTACTTCTAAAACTCTGTATTTATTTTCTGTACTCAGCTCTGTAATTTTTCTAAACCTAATTAAACCTTTAACTTCAATTAAGAACCTGCCATCCTCAGTTTCTCTAAAACTGGTGATTTTTCCAAGACAACCAACTTCATGTAATTCAGGTTTAATTTGTTTAATATTTGAGGTTTTTGGCTGAATCATTCCAATTAATTTATTCGATTTCATACTATCGTTTATCATATCTATATAACGTGGTTCGAATATATTTAATGGCACAGTAGTTTTTGGAAATATTATAAAATTGCTCAGAGGAAACACCGGGATTTTATTTGGAAGATCTTCTTTTTTCATATTTAGAAACATAACACATTTAATTTTTTTAATAATATTGAAGTTTGTCACAAACCCAAAATAATAAATTTATCTTCTGATTATTTTGTCTCTTGCTTAATATTAAAAAAGGCAATAGTTTTAATACTTATAGAACAAGCGGGCATAGCTCAGTGGTAGAGCGTCTCGTTGCCAACGAGAAGGTCGAGGGTTCGACCCCCTTTGCCCGCTCCAAAAAAAAAATTATGAGTGATTTAGCAAATAAAAAGTGTGTTCCTTGTGAAGGAAATATTCCCCCATTTAATGCTGAGGAGATACATAAATATCTTAAAAAAGTTGATGGCTGGGAAGTTTTAGAAGATAAAATTGACGGCTTTCATTTGATCAAGAATTTTAAATTTGATAATTTTTTAAAAAGTCAGGAATTTGTCAATAAAGTTGGAGAGATAGCTGAGGCCGAAGGTCATCATCCTGATTTATGGTTTGGATGGGGTTATGCGAGAATTAAAATATTTACGCATGCGATAAAAGGTTTAGCCGAAAGTGATTTTATTCTTGCTGCAAAAATAGATAAAATATCTAATGTCTGAAGTGTCTTGTCTTTGAAAAAAGAAGCACAGTGTCAGTTTCATTTGCAAAATTAATTATTTCTTTATCTCTTATTGATCCAGACGGTTGAATAACAGCTCTAACACCTGATTGGACTAATTTTTCGATACCATCTACAAAAGGAAAAAATGCGTCTGAGGCTGCTACTAAATTATCAGTCTGAAGATTAAATTTTTTCATTTTATTTATTGCTATTTGACAACTATCTAGTCTACTTGGTTGACCAGAACCAATACCAACAGTAGCTTCATTAGATGCTAATACTATTGCATTTGATTTTACATACCTACATACATTAAAAGCAAAAATAAGGTCTTTAAGTTGTTTAGATGTTGGTTTTCGTTTTGAAACAACTTTAAAATTTTTTTTTGTAAATATATTTAAGTCCTCTGATTGTATCATTATATCTTGATTAAATGATACAAACTTGAAAAGTTCTCCTGATGTGTAATTTGTTCCATCAATCAATCTTAAGTTTTTTTTAGCATTTAATATTTTTATTGCATTGCTATCGAAACCATTTGCAATTATTACCTCTAAAAATAATTTATTTAATTCAACAGCTAAATCACTTTTAATTTTAAAATTACAAGAAACTATTCCACCAAAAGCACTAACAGGATCACATGAAAGAGCAGATTTATAACTCTCTAAATGATCATTTTTAGCAGAAACTCCACACGGGTTTGCGTGCTTAACTATGACTGTTCCTTTCCCTTTTGGTAAAGATTTTGAAATAGTTAAAGCGCTAAATATGTCATTATAATTGTTATAACTAAGCTGTTTTCCATGAATTTGTTTTAAGTTCATATTTGAATTACTGGAATAAATTGCGCTTAATTGGTGAGGATTTTCACCATATCTAAGTTGCTCTATTAGATTTCCATGAAAAATTTTTTTCTTAGGGAAAATAGTTTTTGTTTTTTTGTTAAAATAGCTTGAAATCACAGAGTCATAATACGCCGTCTCAACAAACGCTATTCTTGATAGTTTTTCTCTAAAATTTAAAGAAGTAGATCCCTTGAATCTTTTTAGTTCTTGAATTAATTCTTCATATTGATCTGAAGAAGTTATTACAGCTACATCATTGTAGTTTTTTGCTGCCGATCTAACCATAGTAGGACCTCCTACATCTATATTTTCTATAATTTTCTGATGATTGTTTGTATTTTTAATAGTTTTCTCAAATGGATAAAAATTAACTATAACTAAATCAATATTCTCAAAATTATTATCTTTAAGATCTTTTAAGTGAGATTTTTTTTTTCTTTTATTTAAAATTCCTGCATGAATTTTTGGATGAAGAGTTTTTACTCTACCCTCTAAAATCTCAGGTGAATTGGTAAAATCAGATACTTCTAAACACTTAAATTTTAATTTTTTAATTTCTTTATAGGTACCACCTGAGCTAATTATTTTAATTTTGTTCTTTTTTAAAATATTTAGCAATGGTTTTAAGTTTTTTTTGTCAGATACAGAGATGAGAGCTGTTTTGATTTTTTTCTTCATTATAATTTATTTATCTCCCACTTTATTATCTGTTCTTTTTCATTATTCATACCCGAGATAAAAATATTTTGGTTTTCTTTATATGAATTTTTATTACCGAAATATAAACCATTATCAATATTAATATCAAAGTTATCACAACTAAATTTCCAACCTTCCTCATCTAATTCAATTAGTATTGATTTGTTATCTTGTGTTTTCATTATTTTTGAGTTTGGATCAAGATGAAATCTAATATCGAATTTAATTTCTTTACTTGTATTTTTTCTAAATAACTTATCATAGCCAATAAATTTCAATTGTTCTGGATAGAATTCAATTTCTCTCTCATAAATAGTTCCAAATTTAACTAAATATCCATCATGTGTACCTGATATTTTCCAATAATTATTTTCAAAAACTACATTTTTCTTTGATACTTTCAGTCCTTTATCAACAATTAAATTTTTTTGACGCTCAATAAAATTACAAGAGGAATAATCCTCAATGCTTAAAGCACAATGTAAAGCTGTGCTTCTTGATAATTTATTAAATTTATTATTTTTGTCTGAATAGTAACCAGCATTAGAAATTAATTTTTTATTATTAGAAAATATTTCAAATGATAAAGCTCCTGCTTGATAGTCATTAGAAAATATTTTGTTAGGGCTAGATCCAATATCAGCAGCAAGAACTATTTTTTTATTTTTAAGTATTGCATAACCTCCTAGTTCATTAGTTTGATTTTTAAAAGTGTAACCAAATCTTTTCAAGTATTGATCGAATTCGTTATTATCAGAAGAATAATTACCGTTAAAAAAAATATCTTGTTTAATATTTTGCCAAATGAAAGCGTAACTTGAGCCTAAATAGTATATAGTTTCATCAATATATTCAGGGATTAAACTTTGAGACTCTTTAAACCACTCTCTAATTATTATAAAATATTTTAAATAAAATATTAATTGTCTGATATTTCTTGATTTTGTAAAACCCTGATTATCGATTGAGGATTTAATTATGTTTTTTAATAAATTTAAACCATAAGTAAGATATTGTCTTTCATTCTTATAAGCTAAACCAGTCAAAATTATTGCAGCACACCCAATCATCTTATTTTCTACTTCTTTTGGGTTTTTTACTTCATTCAATAAATGATTAGTTTGCTTTTGTATCATATGGTCAAAAGTAGTTCTGTATTGTTGATCACTATCTTCATACGTTAATTGATGATTGGATAACCATGAAATAATTCTTTTTGCTGTTAAATCAAATTCCCAACTCTTTTTTTGATACTTAGTGTTATTTGAAATCCAATTTTTTATGACTGTTTGTGTAGTTTTTTTGGAAGATTTTAAATCCAAACTAAAAAACCAAAAAAAATTATTTAATTTTTCGTAATCTTTAGGACTTAATTTGTTTTGCCAAATTGACTCGATAGCAAAATCTTCAATTTTATATTTTTTATTTTGGTATTTAATTATAGACGAAAGTAAATGAGGACTAGGTTTGTATTCAAAACTATTTTCAAAAGTTTTTGATATTTTTTTTTCATAAAAATTTGAATTTTGATAAATTGATTTAAAACTTTCTTTTATATTAAAATAAAATTGACCCAAAATGCCTAAGGAATTTGTATTAATCATTAACTTATTTTAATTTTAATAAATTAATATTTTTCTTTATATCTCCATCATTACTTTTGAATACCGTAGTACCTGAAACAAGAATGTTTGCACCAGCGTCAATTGCACTTTTGCAATTATCAAAATTTATCCCACCATCAATTTCTATGTCAAAATTTATCTTTTTTTGTTCTTTTATTTTCTTTAGATCTTTAATTTTATCTAAAACTTCTGGCATAAATTTTTGACCCCCAAATCCAGGATTTACACTCATAATTAAGACTAAATCTATTTGATCTAATAAATCTATTATTAAATCAATTTTAGTTTCGGGATTGAGTGAGACTCCAACTTTTTTATTTTTTTCTTTTATTCTTTTAATTGAATTTTCTAAATTATCAGTTGCTTCAGGGTGAATAGTAATTATGTCAGCTCCTGCATCAGCGTAAGCTTCTATGTATTTATGGACTGGTGATATCATCAAATGAACATCAAATTTTAATGAACAATGTTTTCGAAGAGCTTTTATTACAGGTGGCCCTATTGTTAAATTAGGAACAAAATGACCATCCATTACATCCACATGAATCATATCAGCACCGCCTTCTTCAAGTCTTTTTATTTCTGTACCTAACTGACTAAAATCAGCAGATAAAATTGATGGTGAAATTTGTATATTTTTCATTGATTACTAGATTAACTAGTATCAATTTTAAAAATTAAAATGAATTAAAAAATTGATAAATTTGTCTAGAAATTTCACTCTCCAAAGGAAATGACAACATTCCCATCACCGAATAGCCTAAGATCCAAGGCATTAGATAAAATCTTATCATATAGAAAAACCAAGCAACATATAAGGGAACCAATGGCCCAATAATAAATGAGGGTGTTATTGGTTTAAATAACTTAATTAATGGATTTGTATATTTTACGAACACTCTCATGAAAAAAAACTGCGAGTCTTCTTTTTGAAAAATATTCATCGCTACTCTTCCAATAAGAGTCCACATAATGATCCCAAGCAAATAATCGATAAAATAAATTAAAGGATGGAAGTTTGCTGACATTTAAAATTTATATTGGAAAATGTTATGAAATAAAAGGGGCGAAATTAATCGCCCCTTTAAAAGATTATTTAGTGTGATTTACCAAGAATTGTTTTACCACTCGGTACACGTACATCATCAACCATTTTTTGAGTAGCTTTATCTGGTTCTGTAGTCATTAAACTAACTACTACCATTAAAACTAAACTAACAGCTGATCCGAAGATACCAAATGTTAACTGTGTAATTCCTAGGAATCCGCTTCCACCAGTTCGCACCCAAACTAAGTACCAAGTACCAGCAGCTAGACCTCCTAGCATACCAGCAATCGCACCTTGTCTATTAGCTCTCTTCCACCATACACCAAGTACAAGTGGGAAGAACAATCCAGACATCGCAAAATCAAAAGCCCAGATAACCGAACCTAAGATTCCTTGAATCTCCATTGCTGCAATAGTTGCTCCAGCAAAACCAATTACTACAAGTAATACCCTTGCAACAAGTAGTCTTTTTGCAGTTTCCGCTTTTGGATCAATGATCTTATAGTAAACATCATGTGATATAGCGTTTGCAATTGCTAGAATCAAACCATCAGCAGTTGACATGGCAGCTGCCATACCCCCTGCAGCAACTAGACCTGAAATTACATAAGGTAATCCAGCTATCTCTGGTGTTGCTAATACAACGGCTTTACCGCCCATGAAGAACTCATTTAATTCTAGAGTTCCATTTCCGTTAAAGTCGCTGATAAACATTAGGTTTGCTTGGTTCCAGTTTTGGTACCAATCTATCGCTTCCACTTCTGCAAATGTCTTACCGATAATACCAGTTGGTAAATTCGGGTCGATCAATGATAACTTAGATAATGTAGCTAACATTGGAGCAGAAGAATAAAGTAGGAAGATAAAGAATAATGACCAACCTACTGATTTTCTAGCTGCTTTTACACTTGGAGTAGTAAAGTATCTCATCATCACGTGCGGTAATGAAGCTGTTCCCATCATCATCGCCAGTGCTAATGAAATAAATGCCCAAGGTGTAGCGTTCACTGCAGAGTGAGCTTTAGTTATTCCTGCTAAGCCTTTAGGTACTGATTTTAGATCAGCAGCTGCGTTTTTAACAAAACCAAACTGTTGTTCTAATTCACCAATTCTAGCTACCTCATCAGCCAACATAAAGTGAGGGAAGAAACCCGCACCCATTTTGTTACTGATCCAGAAAACTGGAAGTAAGTAAGCTATAATCAGTACGATATATTGTGCAACCTGTGTCCAAGTTACCCCTCTCATACCACCTAACATTGAACATAATAAAATACTTATTAGTCCAACATAAACTGCGTATTGGAATGGGATATCAAGTGCAACAGATGCAATAGTACCTGTAGCGTTAATTTGTGCAGTCACATAAGTAAATGAAGCAACAGTTAAAACTACCACTGCGCTAAATCTAGCTAAATTACCACCGTATCTAGTACCTATAAAATCTGGAACTGTATAACAGCCAAATTTTCTTAAGTATGGTGCTAATAAAGATGCAACAAGCACGTAACCACCAGTCCAACCTACAAGTAGAGCCATATAGCCGTAACCTTTAAAGTAAATACCACCCGCCATTGCAACGAATGAAGCACCAGACATCCAGTCTGCTGCAGTCGCCATTCCGTTGAAGACTGTTGGTACTTGCCTACCAGCTACGTAATATGCATCTGCTTGGGCTGTTCTTGATAGCCAACCGATTAATGCATAGATGAATACAGTAAATGCAACGAAAGCGATACCAATCGCTTTTGCACTCATACCCATCTGTTCAGCAATTGCCATGATGATTATGAAACCTATAAATCCTCCAGTATAGATTCCATAAACCTTTGGCAAATTATCTATGAAATTACCTTTCATTATTCGTCCTCTCTTTCGCTAAAGCCGAACTCTTCATCGATTTTTTCTTGTCTGTTCGCAAACCAGAAAATTAGGATTACGAAAGCACCAAGAGATCCCTGACATGTAAACCAATATGTCCATGGATAACCGAAAGGTCCTGTGACCTCGTTCATTTCAGCTCCAAAGAGAAAGATGCCAATTGAGAAAACAAACCAAATTGCCAATGTTATAAATAACAATGACCTGGTTTTTTCCCAGTGTTTTTGTTGATTTGACATTTATACCTCTCTTTTTAGTTATAACTGGGTAAAACCATAACCATTATGAGAGCTTTGAAAACCCTAAAAATTGATCATATTAGGTACTTATTTACTTACTTTTTTAAGATATAATTGGCGCACTTACTAATTAACATGGGAAAATATAAATTAACTTGGAGAGACGTAAAACTTGAGGATTTTAAAACATATTTATTCGCCATGTTTAAGGCGTTTATTCCAAAGAAAAAAATAAAAACTTTAGATGAATTAGAGCAGTTTATTCAA
The DNA here is from genome assembly GCA_902559935.1 of uncultured Pelagibacteraceae bacterium. GTDB lineage: Bacteria > Pseudomonadota > Alphaproteobacteria > Pelagibacterales > Pelagibacteraceae > Pelagibacter. The sequence goes on from CACEJN010000002.1 coordinate 36,642, forward strand.
ACTAAATCTGCATGGGCCACACAAGTTACTTTATACAGTTATCTAAAAACTAGAATGGGAACAAGATACGTTCTTCATTTTGATAATGATGAATTCATGTCATCAGTAAATCTTGCTAAATGGAATATTTATTCAGTTGCATTACAAGATTTAACTTTTTTTACTTTTTCATATTTGAAGGTTAATTTTGATTATCAGGATATTCATAAAGCTAACGAAATTTTTAATAAAATTTTAGATGATGAAATTTCTAATAAGATGCCATTAAATATTATTGATGAAGCCAGGAAAAGTTTTGATGAAAGATTAGAGAAAATAAATTGGGATGGTTATTATCAAGACTTACCTTTTAATCCTAGTGCACTCTCTTTATATAAATGGGCTCCAATTGCAGATGAATTAAAAACTTTAGATCGAAAGATTGTTTTAAATTCGATGATTTTAAAATGGGATGTCGTTAAACAAGAATTTAAAGATTTAATACAGTTTTAAATATTTTTTCTATTTTCAACCAAACTATCGACAACACTTGGATCTGCTAGAGTAGTTGTGTCTCCTAATTGACCATGCTCATTAGCAGCAATCTTTCTTAGAATTCTTCTCATTATTTTTCCTGATCTTGTCTTAGGAAGACCTGGAGTAAAATGAATAAGGTCTGGAGTTGCTAGAGGTCCGATTTGTTTTCTAACCCAAAGTTTTAAATCTCTTTCAAGTTCACCAGTTTCGTTTTCTCCTGCATTCAATGTTACATAACAATATAATCCATTACCTTTTATATCGTGCGGATAGCCGACTACAGCTGCCTCAGCTACTTTTGGATGTGCAACAAATGCACTTTCAATTTCAGCAGTTCCCAAGTTGTGTCCTGAAACAATAATTACATCATCTACTCGACCTGTGATCCAGTAATAGCCATCTTTATCTCTTCTACATCCATCACCAGTAAAATATTTTCCGTTAAATTGAGAGAAATATGTATCAATAAATCTTTGATGATCTCCATATACTGTTCTCATCTGCCCAGGCCATGATTGAGCTATACAAAGTCTTCCTTCACCAGCACCTTTTATCTCTTTGCCGTTTTTATCAACAAGGACAGGCTTAATTCCGTAGAAAGGTTTTGTTGCAGAACCAGGTTTTAGGGGTATAGCTCCTGTTTGTGGAGCGATCATTATGCCTCCAGTTTCTGTTTGCCACCAAGTATCTACAATTGGGCATTTAGAATTACCTACTGTCTTGTAATACCACATCCAAGCCTCTGGGTTTATTGGCTCTCCAACTGTTCCTAAAAGTTTAAGTGATTTTCGAGAAGTTTTTTTAACCGGTTTATCTCCTTCACGCATCAAAGCTCTAATTGCAGTCGGAGCTGTATAGAATGTATTTACTTTATATTTATCGACTATTTGCCACCATCTAGAACTATCAGGATAATTTGGGATTCCTTCAAACATTATAGTAGTTGCACCATTCGCTAGGGGTCCATAAATAATGTAACTATGTCCAGTTACCCAGCCAATATCAGCAGTACACCAATAAATATCTTTTGGTTTGTAGTTGAAAATATATTGATGAGTCATTGATGCATAAACCATATAACCACCAGTCGTGTGAAGAACTCCTTTAGGTTTCCCTGTAGAACCCGAAGTATATAAAATAAACAAAGGATCCTCTGCGTTCATTTCCTCAGGTTCACAATTATTAGGAACATCTTTAATTAAATCATGATACCAAACATCTCTATTTTGATCCCAGTTGATATAATTACCTGTTCGTTTAACAACAATACATTTTTTAACATTTGGACAACTCATCAGAGCTTCATCAACTGTATATTTCAGTGGTATAGTTTTTCCACCTCGTACTCCTTCATCTGCAGTAATGATGTATTCAGACTCGCAATCATTTACTCTTCCTGAAATAGAGTCTGCTGAAAAACCACCAAAAATAATTGAATGTACTGCACCAATTCTCACACAGGCCAGCATTAAAATTGCCAACTCTGGTATCATAGTTAAATAAATTGTTACTCGATCACCTTTTTTAATTCCTAATTTTTTTAAACCATTTGCTGCTTTAGAAACTTTTTGATGAAGTTGTTTATAAGAAATTTTTTGACTATCTTTTGGATCATCTCCAACCCAAATAATAGCAGTTTTATCTTTTTTATCCTTTAAATGTCTATCAATGCAATTTGCAGAAGCATTTAAAGTGCCATCTTCAAACCATTTAATTTTTACTTCTTTTGTACTGTATTTTACGTCTTTAATTTTTTTATATGGTTTTATCCAAGTAATTCTTTTTCCCTCTTTCCTCCAAAATTCGTCATTGCTTTTTATAGATTGAGAATATTTTTGTTGGTATTTACTTTTATTTGCTAAGCCACTTTTAACCCATTCTGGTTTTGTTTTAATTACAACTTCAGGAGGTGTATTTCCGTTTTCCTTTTTTGCTTTAATTCTTTTTTTTGGTTTTTTAGAAGATTTTTTTCTAACTTTAGATCCTCTTTTCACCTTTTTTGAGGTTTTTTTTCTAACTTTAGACTTTTTTTTTCTTACCTTGCTTTTCTTCTTCTTTTTTTTTGGCATAGGACAATTTTTATTTTAAATTTTACTCATGTTATTTATAATTTTCCAGCTTTTATAATCAACAGGCATTACAGAAAGCCTACTTTGCTTTATCAGTGCTAAATGGCTTAAATCCTTATTTTTTTTAATACTTTCGAGCGTTATAGGCTTTGAAAATTTAGACTTAAATTGAACAGTAACGGCAACAAATCTACCTGTTTTGTCTGTTTTATCTATATACGATTCTTTAATAACTTTTACTATCCCAACTATCTCTTTTCCTATGTTTGAATGATAAAAAAAACATAGATCTCCTTTACTCATACTTTTTAAATTTTTTGCAGCTTGATAATTTCTGACACCATCCCAAGGCGCACCTTTAATTCCAGCTTTTTTTTGTTGGTCAATTGACCAAACATCTGGTTCAGATTTCATCAACCAATATTTCATTACAATTGAACTCCAGCACCTTTTAGAAAAGCTGCATCTTCATCTAAAGGCCATCTAGGTTTTGCTGGATAATCTAAATCATCAAATTGATTTATTTTAAATTTTTCCAAACCTACCATTGCAATCATTGCTGCATTGTCGCCACAAAACTCTATAGGTGGAAAAATACTTTTATAATTGTTTTCTTCACATAGATTAATTAACATAGACCTAATTTTTTTATTTGCTGCAACTCCGCCAGCAACGACGAAAATTTTTTCATTTAATTCATTTATTTTTTCAAATTCAGTAAAAGCAATCTTTGTTTTTTTATATAAGATTTCCTCAATTGTTTTTTGAAAAGATGCTGCAAGATCATATTTATCTTGTTCTGATTTAATTGTTTTGCTTATCTTCAACACGGCAGTTTTTAGACCTGCAAAAGAAAGATTACATCCTCCTTTGCTAAAAATTGGTTTTGGTAAATCATATTTTTCTGGATCGCCTTTTTTTGCTAAAATTTCTATTTGAGGTCCTCCTGGAAATTCTATTCCTAAAAGTTTAGCCGTTTTATCAAAAGCTTCACCTAAAGCATCATCAATAGTTGTTCCCAATCTTTTATATTTGCCAAGATTCTGAACACTTAAATATTGTGAATGCCCACCTGAAATTAAAAGAAGTAAATATGGATAATTTAGATTTGTATTTAGTTTTGGACTTAAGGCATGCCCCTCTAAATGGTTAACAGCAATAAAAGGTTTATTCATTGCTGATGCGAAAGCTTTACCAAAACCTAATCCAACTGATAGACAAACAATTAATCCTGGACCAGCGGTAGAAGCAACCGCATCTATTTCTTCAATTTTTCTACCACTCTCATCAATAGCTTTTTTGACAATCCAATCAATTTTTTCAATGTGTGAACGAGCTGCTAGTTCAGGAACTACACCACCAAACTCCCTATGAACCTCCACTTGGCTAGAAACAATATTCGACAAAACTACCGGGAATCCTTCCTCATTTTCAGTGATTAAAGAAGCTGCAGTTTCATCACAACTAGATTCTATTCCAAGAATTAAGGGTTTTTTGTTCATTCAAATAGTTTTTAATAATTGTACAATCTTAATACAAGTAAGAAATAAATTTTTATGAGTAAAAAAATAATAATTGGATCTAGAGGTAGCAAGCTTGCTTTACTTTATGCTCAACAAGCTAAAGATAAGATTATTGAAAATACCAACCTTGGTAATGATGATATTTTAATTAAATCAATTAAAACTAAAGGTGATGAGGTGCAGAATATAAGATTATCTGAGGTTGGTGGCAAAGGTTTGTTTTCAAGTAATATTGAAAAAGAACTTCAGTTAAAAAATATTGATATTGCAGTTCATGCGCTGAAAGATATGCCCGCGAATGAGACACAAGGATTAAGGACAGATTCCTTTCTTGAAAGAAATGATCCTAGGGAAATTTTAATTACAAAGGATAAAAAGAAGCTCAAAGACTTAGATGAAAAGTCAATTGTTGGAACCTCATCATACAGAAGAGAATTTCAAATAAAAAAAATTAGACAAGATTTAAACTGCAAATTAATTAGAGGAAATGTAGATACTAGAATTAGAAAATTAAATGAAGGAATGTATGATGCAATTATATTATCTTATGCAGGTATCAAATTTTTAAGATTTGAAAATGAAATCTCTGAAATTTTTTCTGCTGAAAAAATAATTCCTAGCGCAGGACAAGGTGTAATTGCTCTTCAGTGCAGAGAGAATGATGACGAGATAATTTCTATTTTAAATAAAATTAACCACGAGGAAACACATAAAAGAGCTCATCTTGAGAGAAATATTTTAAAAGTTTTAGATGGAGATTGTGAAACAGCAATTGGAGCTCATTCAGTGGTTGATGGAGATAAGATTATAGTGGAGGCTGAACTTTTTTCTTTAGATGGCAAACAAAGGTTTTACGAAAAAAAAGTTGGTAATTTGAATGAATTTAAAGAACTTGGTAAAGAAGTTGGGATACTTTTAAAAATAAAATCGAACAATTCATATAAAAGATAGTATGCATATTTTATTAACTAGACCATTGGAAGATTGTTCAGAAATGATATTGAAATTTCAATCGTTAGGACATCAAGTTTCACATCTTCCATTAATAAGAGTTGAAAAAGTAAATTATGAGCAAATTAACTTTTCTGAATATGGTGGAATTATTTTTACTAGCGCAAATGCAGTAAAATTCCTAAACACAGAAAAATTAGATAAAAATATTAAATGCTTTTGTGTTGGTGACGCTACGGAAAATAAAGCCAGAAGTTTTGGTTTTCAAAATACAATTACGGCTGAAGGAAATGTTACAAACTTAAAAGAGTTAATAATACAAAGTTATGAGTCTAAAAATAAAGAATTACTTTACGTTAGTGGTGAAACAATATCGGTTGATTTAGATCAACAGTTATTAAGTGAAGGTTTTAGGGTAAAAAGAATTATTAATTATAGAGTAGATCATAACCAAAAATTTGGTGAGATATTTGTTAATGAATTAAAATTAAATATGCCTGATATGGTCTATGTTTACTCTCAAAATAGTGCATCAAGTTTTTTAAATTTCATAAAGATTTACCAAACAGAAAATTTATGGATGAATACAAATTTGATGTGTATAGGCGAAAAAACCTCGTCAATATTGAACGAAATCAAATGGAAAAAGATTTTTCTTTTTAATCCTGGAGAAGAAGAGTTTTTGTTATATAAAATTTAAAAATGGAATTAATTAATAATTTTTCTGAGATATTTTTATCAGTATGGAATAAAGGAATTCTTGGTGTTGATATTTTTCAAATATTAATTGGTATTGGAATATTTTTATTATTTTTAATTTTTAGAGGTCTAATAAGCAAATTAGTTATTAAAAAATTAGAAATCATCTCGAAAAGAACAACGAATAAATTAGATGATACTTTCGTTCAATCACTTGTAGGACCAGCAAGATTTTTACCAATTGTATTAGGATTTTTTATTGCAAGTTACTATATGACTTTTTCAATAGAAGGAAGAGAAGTGGTAGATACAATTAATAGAACGTTGATCACTATTTTAATTTTTTGGATAATTCACCAAATCATAGAACCAATCTCATACATACTTAGTGGTTTAGATAAATTATTAACAAGAGAACTTATTGGCTGGATAATTAAATCATTAAAAATTTTAATTTTTATTTTAGGTTTAGCGGCAGTTTTAGAATTGTGGGGAATTAAAATAGGTCCAATCATTGCAGGTCTTGGACTGTTTGGTGTTGCTGTTGCGTTAGGTGCACAAGATTTATTTAAAAATCTAATTTCAGGAATTTTAGTATTAGTTGAAAAGAGATTTAAAATTGGAGACTGGATTGTGGTTGAGGGGATTATTGAAGGTATAGTAGAAAAGATTGGATTTAGATCAACAACGATTAGAAAGTTTGATAAGTCTCTTGCAATTATCCCAAATTTTCAGTTTGCAGAAAATGCAGTAGTTAACGTAAGTGAAACTTCTAATTGGTTGATTAGTTGGATTATCACACTTCAATATGACACTACAGTAGATCAATTGAAAAAGATTAGAGATGAAATAGAAAATCACATTAACTCAAGTGAAGATTATAATACTTCAATTGGAGTTGCGGTAAGAGTTGATAAATTTTCTGATAGTTCGATAGATATGTATGTTAGGTGTTTTACAAAATCGGGAAGTTGGAATAATTGGCTAGATGTTAAAGAAAGGTTAGCAATTGCGATTAAAGAAATCGTTGAAAAAAATGGTGCTTCGTTTGCGTTCCCAAGTCAGTCGATTTACGTTGAGAAAAAATGATAGCTATTTTTTATTTAGTTTTACAAATTTTAAAATTGTATTCTTATGTAGTAATCACCAATGTTATTGTAAGTTGGCTAATTGCATTTAACGTTCTCAATACTCAAAATAGATTTGTTTATGCAATTTTAGAGTTGAGTTACAAATTAACCGAACCTTTCTTGAATAAAATAAGACGTTTTTTGCCAAATTTAGGTTCACTAGATATTTCTCCAATCATTCTTCTTTTATTGATTTGGTTTATCGAAATGTGTATGAAGCTGTACATTGCACCAATGATTTTTTAGAAAAGAAATATGATTTTAATTGATGGAAAAAAAGCAGCCGCAGAATTAAGAGCAGATTTAAAGGAAGAAGTCGCAGGGTTAAAATCAAAACATAATAAAGTACCAGGTTTAACAGTTATACTTATTGGTGATTTAACACCTAGTCAGATTTATGTTAGAAACAAAGAGAAATCAGCAAATGAGGTAGGATTAAAATCTGAGGTTATTAAATATCCAGACTCAGTTGAAGAAAAGATGGTTCTAGAAAAAATAAAAGAGCTAAACTGTGATGAAACTGTTTCAGGAATTTTAGTTCAACTTCCTTTACCCAAGCATATTGATAAACAGAAAGTTATTGAAGCTATTGATCCTTCAAAAGACGTGGATGGATTTCATCCAATGAATGTAGGCAATCTTTCATCTGGTTATGAAAGTTCAATACCTTGTACGCCACTTGGTTGTTATTTATTAATAAAAAAAATTGAACCTAATTTAAGTGGTAAAAAAGCTGTGATTGTGGGTAGATCAAATTTAAATGGTAAACCAATGACACAACTTCTTTTAAAAGAAAATTGCACCGTAACCATAACTCATTCAAAAACTAAAGATTTAAAAGCTGAATGTTTAAAGGCAGATATAATTGTTGCAGCTGTGGGTATACCCGAACTTGTTAGAGGAGATTGGGTTAAGAAAGATGCTATTGTTATTGATGTTGGTATAAATAAAACTGACAACGGTATAGTTGGTGATGTTCATTTTGATGAAGTTTCAAAAAATGCAAAAGCACTTACACCAGTTCCAGGTGGAGTTGGACCAATGACTATTGCTTGTTTGCTTAAAAATACGATCGACTGTTTCAAAAGATCGCAAATTTAATAATTAAACCATAAGCTGTAATCTGTTAATTTATTAGGATGAAAAAACCTAAGCGACCGTACAGATTTGGTATAATTTTTTTGCTTCTTACTGTTCCACCTATTGGAGCAACCCAGCTAGGTTGGTATTTGCATGACAAGCAAACTGGTTTTGATTATGGTATGATTGTAGGTACAGTATCAGTAATATACGCTGCATATTTAATGTATGAAAAAAACTGGCGTGAAGAAGATGAAGATTAAATTATGGAAAAAATAATTTTTTTTGGATTGGTTATTCCTATTATGGCTTATGTTTTATACTTAGGTGGAATGGCAATTATGAATGGTTTTAAATCTAAAGAAGCTAATAGAGCTGAGAAAGAGGAAGCTGAAAATGAAAGTAGGGATACAAGCGAGACTTCTGCCGAACAAAGTAGCAATTTAAGTGATGAACTTAATAAATTGAATGATTTAAAAGAAAAAGGAATTATTTCTCAAGAGGAATTTGAAAAGGCCAAAAACAAACTATTAAATAATTAAATAGTTTAATCATGTTCAAGAGTTTTAAAAAAAAATTTGTTAAAGTAAACAAGGGTAAAATATTTTGTCGATTTAAAGGAAACGGTCCTCCATTATTGCTACTTCACGGATATCCACAATCACATGTAATGTGGCACAAGACTGCACCTGAACTTAGTAAATATTTTACAGTAATAGTCGCCGATCTTAGGGGATATGGGGACAGTTTAGTTTTGCCTGGTGGAATTAATCATAAAAATTATTCTAAAAGAGAAATGGCAAAAGATATGGTTCAGTTGATGAGTAAATTAAATTTTAAAAAATTTTTTGTTGCTGGACATGATAGGGGTGGGAGAGTTGCACACAGAATGGCAAGAGATTATAGGAATAAAATTATGGCTTTAAGTGTATTAGATATTTGTCCAACTCTTGATATGTACGAGCATACAGATATGAAATTTGCAAAAGGATATTTTCATTGGTTTTATTTAATACAGCCTGCACCTTTACCTGAGAAAATGATAATGACAGATCCTAAAAGATGGCTACACAGTCGGTTTAATAGGTCATCTAAACGTGCGATTGGAAAAGTTGAGGATGAGTATTTAAGAGCCTTTAAACAAAAAAAAAGAATTCATGCAACATGTGAGGATTATAGGGCTGCGGCTACTATAGATTTAGATCATGACAAAAAAGACCGAAAAAAAAAATTAAACATTCCTATACAAGTTTTGTGGGGAAAAAAGGGAGTTGTTGGAACGCAATTTAAAACAGTTAAAATTTGGCAAAAATACACAAACAAAAAAGTTTATGGAGCAGAAATTAATTCTGATCATTTCATTCCAGAGGAAAGTCCTAAACAAACGATTAATCACTTAAAAAAATTTTTTTTAAAAAATGTTAAAAATAATTCCAAATAAAAAAAATATCGGAGCTGAAATAATTGGAAATTTAAAATATATTACGAATAAAGATATTTTAAACATTAAGAAAGCACTGAATAAATATGGAATGTTGTATTTTAAACAACAAGAATTAACTTCTAAACTTTATATACAGTTTGCGAAATATTTTGGAAAATTAGCCAACTATCCAAGACTAAAAGGTTTAAATAAAAAATTTCCTCAAATTACTGAGGTGCAAAGAAAATCAACTGATAAAGGACCAAGTTTTGGTGAACAATTCCATACTGACTCAATTTATACAAAAAAGCCACCAAGATTTACAATGTTGTTTTCTAAACTTGTACCCAAAAAAGGAAAAGCTAATACAGAATTTTGTTCTCAATATCTTGCTTATAAAGAATTACCAAATTCAATAAAAAGAAAATTTAAAAATATTAAAGCTAAATATTCCTCTGAGGGTCCAATTTCGGTTACAACAAAAGAAAGAGTAAAAGAAAAAGGAAAAAAAATTAAAGAACTTAAATCTTCACATAAAATAATTAGAAAAATCAGCACAAATTATTCAATTTATTGCAGCCCAGGACATTTTGTTGGTTTTAGTTCAAAGATAAAAGATCAAGAAAAGTTAAAAAAATTTTTATTTAATCATCAAATTAAGAAGAAGTTTCAGTTTTCATTGCCTTGGGAAAAAAATCAATTGGCTATATGGGATAACAGATCTATGCTTCATCAAGCAACACCTTTCAAAGGTAATAGAATAATGCATAGAATAACAATTAAATAATTTATGTTCACAATTTTTTTAGGACTTACTCCATTTATATTTATTACTTTTTTAGGGTTTGTATTTGGTAAGTTGAAAGTCTTAGACCTTAGTCACGCTAAAATTTTAAATCTTTTCTTGTTCTATATTGCAGTTCCGGCATTGATTATTAAGCTAATAGCACAAAATGAAATTGGACAAGTAGATTTCAAACAAATTTTCTCTTATTTAATTATGCAATCGATATGTGGAATTATCGCTTACTTAATTACTTCAAAATATTTTAAAAGATCTATCCCAGAGTCTATAATTTGGGCTTTAACAGTTGCATTATCAAACCATGTAACTTTGCTTTTGCCAATAACAGAAATTTATTTTCAACAAAATGTAATTACACAAGTTGCAAGTATTATATTAATGGATGGGATAATTTTATTATCTGTAATTGCTTTTTTTCTCGAATTATCTACAAAAAAAAATGTAAATTTATCTAATTTTATTAAAAATTTATTTTTAAACCCATTTATTCTTTCAATAATTATAGGTCTATTATTTTTATTATTAAATTTTAATATTGATCAAACACCGATTGAATACACTCTGTCTAAACTTGCGGCATGTGTTTCTCCAGTTGGATTGTTTGCAATTGGCATAACTCTTTCATTTTATACTAAAAATGTAATTAACAAATTATCTGTTTCTATTTCAGTTTTAAAGTTAGTCATTTCCCCGATAATTTTATTGTTAATTGGATTAGTGTTTTTTAATGCAGGATTGCCAGCTGAAATACCAGGTGCTTTCTTTGTTAGTGTTGCACCTTGCGGAGTTACTTCTATAGTTTTATGTGCCGCTTATAATGTAAGTCCCGAAAATATAATTAAAGCAATTTTTGTCTCTACTATTGTATCTATAGGGACTATATTTTTTGCAATTAAGTATTTAACTCTATAACAATTTATCTAGAGGACTAACTTCACCAATTTTAAAAATAATTGCATCTTCTTTTTTAAAACCATATTTTTCAGCACTATCTTTAAATCTAATTGGGGGTTCCATAATTGGCTCCAATGACAAAACAAATGTTCCCCAATGCATTCCTAATACTTTTTTACTTTTTAGGTCTTGTGCAACATTCAAGGCTTCTTCTGGTGTAGTATGATAAATTGTTTTATCAAACATTGGTTTGAAATTATAAGCTCCAATATTAATCATTGTCAGATCTATAGGGCCATATTTTTCTCCTAGTTTTTTGTAGATTTCTCCATATCCAGTGTCACATGCGAATAAAATTTTTTTATTTTTATATTCTATAAGAAAATTACCCCATAAAGTTTTATTAGTATCTGTTAAACTTCTCTTTGACCAATGAACTGCAGGAAGTAAATAAATTTTCAAATTCTCATTTATAATTATTTGATCATACCAATCCATTTCATTTACATCTCTATATCCTTTAAAATATTTACCAAGATTTAGAGGCGTTAATACTTTTGCACTCTTAAAAGGAAAATTTCTAATTGTTGACATGTCCTGATGGTCGTAATGATTATGAGTGAGTAAAAATATATCTGTTTTAGGTATCTCGTTTAATTTTATTGCAGGATTAGTAAATCTTTTTGGACCAAAGATTAGTGGTCCAGCGTTCTTTGAAAATACAGGATCTGTTATAATTGTAGTTCCACCTAATTTTATAAGATATGTCGCGTGACCTATCCAAGCGATATAATCATTATCTTTATATTTTTCTAAATCAGCTAATACTTTTTCTTTTTCAATAACGTGTTCTTTTGGATAAGATAAATCAACTTTTTTTCTCAATTTACTGAAAGTTCTATAAGAAAATTTTCCTGACCTAGATATTATTACTGGAGATCCTTTTGGATTTCTGAAGGTGCCATCAGGTAAATGATGATAAGGTCTTTCTTTCATACTATTTTTTTTTCTCCATCAACCACAAGCTATTTCCTGCGAGAAAATATATTTTTCCATTAACAGGGTGAACTTGTATGTCTCTTATTCTCCCAATTTTATCTTTGAAAATAATTGTTTCTTCAATATTAGACAAATTTTGAAAGTTTAATCTTCTCATTGATTTATCTTTTAATGAAGTAATCAGCGCTTCGCCGTTCCACTCTTTAAATTCATTTCCTTTATAAATAGTTATGGCACTTGCTGCTATTGAAGGTACCCAGTATTGGATTGCCTTAGTAAATCCTGGTTTCCATTTAGGTCCAATCTTTGAGCCTGAATAATTTGTTCCACCCCAACCTAAAATTTTCCAACCATAATTTTCACCCTTTTTAATCTCACCAAACCAATCACCACCTTTTGCACCATGGTTGCTTGCATAAATTTTTCCATCAAAAGAGGAATAGGTTAGGCCTTGAGGATTACGAATACCAATTTGATAAATTTCTGGTAACCAATTTGATTTACCTTCAAACTTAGGGTTATCTTTTGGAATACTACCATCTAAATAAATTCTGATAATACTTCCAGGATGGCTCGTCGGATCTTGAGCAATCATACCACCACCTCTTTCACCAGCAGAAGCAAAAAGATAATTGTCTTTTATAGCTAGTCTTGAACCGAAATGATAACCAGATTCTATTGGTGGTTCAGCTTGAAATATATTTTTGAAATCCAAATTTTTTTTATTTAATTTAGCCTTTGCAATTGAAGTACTTGTTTTCCAATCCCCTCTATTTTCTGAATAAGAAATCCATAAGTAATTATCTTGGTAAATAATATCTAATAAACCTCCTTGTCCGTGTACAAAATAATTTAAGTCATGTTCAACTTCATAAACTTCCTGAGAAATAATATTTACTATTTTTATTTTTCCAGTTTTTTCAGTGATAATAAGCTCTTCGTTACTTATAAAAGACGATCCCCATGGGTCACTTAAATCTGCCAATTTTTTAAAAGTAAAATTTTCAGAAAAACTTTTCGATGAAAATATTAAAAAGAAAAATATCGATATAAAATATTTGACCACTTTATGAAAGTTTAGATCTACCACCATCTACAGCAATTATTTGGCCTGTAACCCAAGAACTATCTTCTGTTAGTAAGAATTTAGCAAGAGCGGCAGAGTCTTTACCTTCGCCTAATCTTTTAAGGGGGTGTGCTTTTGCAATACCTTCGGCTATAGCAGTATTTTTTAACATTGGTTCTGCTATTTTAGATTTTGTTAAACTTGGTGCCACACAATTTACTCTTATGTTTGGAGCAAATTCTGCTGCAAGAGAAACCGTCAATCCTTCAACAGCAGCTTTTGCTGAGGCTATGATTGCATGATTGGTAAAACCTCTTTGAGCAGCAACGGTTGAAAATAATACTATCGAACCTTTATTTTTTTTTAAACTTTCTTGATATCCTTTAATAGTTTCTACAGCAGAATAAAGATTAAGTTTCATGCATTTCTGAAAGTCTTGTTCATTTACCATTCTTAAAGGTTTTAAATCAATTGAACCGACACAGTAAGCTAGGCCTTTAATTTCAGAAATATCTGATTTAACTTTTTCTATAAACCCATCCTCTAAAACATCTGCAACGGTATGTGAGCACCCAAGTTTTTCAGAGACAGAACTAAGTTCGCTTTCATTTCTTCCAACTAAATGAATATCGTTTCCAGAGTTTTTTAATTGTTCTGCTAAACTTGACCCAATAGAACCTGTCGCACCAAAAATTACATATTTTTCTGACATAAAAAATTTTATTAGTTATATTTAACCATGAAGTTATTTTTTATACTTGGTAATCAATTATTTCCAATAAAATACCTAGACCGCTTCAAAAAAGACCACCTATTTTTTATGGCTGAAGATAAGGGTTTATGCACTTATGAAAAGCATCATAAACAAAAAATTTTATTATTTTTATCTTCAATGCGTTCTTATGCTGACGAGTTAAGAAAAAACAAATTTAAATTAGATTATTCTAAAATTGAAGACAAAGAATTTAATGATGATTATTTAAAAAAATTAAAAAAAATAATTACACAAAAAAAAGTAAAAGAAATTTCAAGTTTTGAAGTAGAGGATAAATTTTTTGAAAAAAAAATTTCACAATTTTTAAAAAAAGAAAAAATACACTGGAAAATTGTTCAAACTCCTATGTTTTTAAATTCAAGAGCTGAATTTAAAAATTATTTATCAAAATCAAAAAAACCTTTTATGGCAACTTTCTATAAAGATGTTAGAAAAAAATCAGGGATATTGATGGGTTCAGATGGTAATCCAATCGGGGGGAAATGGAGCTTTGATGAAGATAATAGAAATAAATTACCAAAAAACATTTCAATTCCTAAATTTCCAAAAATAAATGAAACCAGTCATACAAAAAAACTAAAGCCTATTATTGAAAAGGAATTTAAAAATCACCCAGGGAGTACAAATAATTTTTGGTTTGCAACTGAATACGAGGACGTTGTTAAACTTTTAAATTTTTTTATAAAAGAAAAATCTAATCTTTTTGGTGATTATGAGGATGCAGTTGATCAAAAAGATAATATTCTATTTCATAGTGCATTAAGTCCTTATATAAATTTAGGTTTAATTACTCCTGAATTTATTATCCAAAAAATTTTAGATTTTCATAAAAAAAATAAAATTAGAATGAATTCTTTAGAGGGCTACATTCGCCAGGTGATTGGTTGGCGAGAATTTATGCGTGGAATTTATCAGTCCTATTCTGAAGAAATGGAAACTGGAAATTTTTTTAAACAAAATAGAAAAATGAAAAGTTCTTGGTATGATGGGACCACTGGTCTTCCACCTTTAGATTATGCAATTAAAAATGCTGTTAATCATGGCTGGTCACATCACATTGAAAGGTTAATGATCTTATCCAACATAATGAACCTTTGTGAAATTAAGCCAACAATTGTTTACAAATGGTTCATGGAAATGTTTGTAGACTCTTCAGATTGGGTGATGGTTCCTAATGTTTATGGAATGGGATTATTTAGTGATGGAGGAATTTTTGCGACCAAACCTTATATTTGTGGATCTGCATATTTTATGAAAATGATGGATTTTAAAAAAGGTGATTGGTGTAACATTATGGATGGTTTGTACTGGAGGTTCATCGATCGAAATAGAAAATTTTTTTTAAAAAACCCTCGTCTTTCGATGATGGTAAGAATATTTGATAAAATGAAATCTGATAGAAAAAAATTAATTTTATCTGAAGCTGATAAATTTATTAAATTAAATACAATTTGATGAAAAAAGAAAATTTACCAACAAAAATTTGTCCAGTTTGTAAAAGACCATTTACTTGGCGAAAAAAATGGAAGTTAAATTGGGATAGAGTAAAATATTGTTCCAAGAAGTGTTCTAAGCTAAGCTAAGCTTAGTGAACATAATAGTATTACAACATATCAAAATAGAAGATCCAGGTTACATTAAAGATTTAATGTTAGCTGATGGATTTAACTTAACTACCATTGAGTTAGATGAAGGTGAAAAAATACCAGACGATTTAAGTAAATTTGATGGAATGTTTTGTATGGGAGGACCAATGGATACCTTTATGGAGAAGGAATACTCATGGTTAATAGAAGAAAAGAAAAGAATTAAAGAATTTGTTTTGAATTTAAAAAAACCTTATTTAGGTTTTTGTTTAGGTTGTCAACTTTTAGGAGAAGTAGTTGGTGGAAAAGTGGTTAAATCTAAACCAGCAGAAATAGGAATTATGGATATTAATTTTTCTAATGAAAAAGATGAAGATAAATTATTTTCAAAATTTCCAAATACGATTAAAAGTTTACAATGGCATTCTTATGAGGTTCAAGGCATTGAAAATAATAAAGATGTAACTTTATTAGCTTCGTCCCCAATCACCAAGTATCAAATCTTTAAATATCAAAACCATGCTTATGGAATTCAATTTCATATAGAAATAAAAGATTCTACTGTTAATGAATGGGGATGTGTTCCGGAGTATAAAAAAGCTTTGGAAGATCAGCTTGGTAATGGTGCATTAGAAAAGTTTGATCAATCAGCAAAAGATAACATGAAAGATATGAATAACTACTCTACAATCCTTTATAATAATTTTAAAAAACTTTTATGAATAATAAAATTTTTGAATGGGCAGGAGTTATAACTGCAATATTGTATTCTTTGTTTGTCGCTTTAAATATAGGCATAGAATTTTTTGGGTTTTGTCTACTGTTATTGTCAGCCATTTTAATTGGAATTTGGGCCTATAGAGGTGGTCATAAAGGAATTTTATTTTTGCAATTTTTTTATGCAACAGCTGGAATTATTGGAATGGTTCGTTGGTTTTAATTAAAGCTTGAAACTATTTTAGGAATATAATTTTTAAAATTAAAAAAACCTTTGTTACAGTATTGCCAAGCTAATTGATCAAGATTTCTATATAAAAAATCTATCTTTAAATTATTAGAATTTAAAAAATCTAAATTTTCACCTACTGTTGGATATAAACCATAACAATTTTCAATTTTTGTTAATTCACTTATATCTACAACCTAGCAATCAATGGATTGATCTTTAAATCTTTGTCCTTGGTCTTCTATTAACTGAGATTTAAATTTCACTAATTTTTCACTGAGTTTTATGGATCTATTTTCATTTTTGTTAGAAACTAAGTAAATTTTTTCAAAGTTCTTTTCCTTAAAGTCAGTGATTTCAAACGAGAGATTATTTTCAAAAATTAAAAGATTTTTTTCTTCAATATTTTGTGGGTTAGTAAAATCTTGCTTTATTATTTGATAAGATTTTTCTGAAATTTTTGGAGGCGCATTTTCATTTAATTTTAAATTTTGAAATCTATTGTTAGTAAATTTTTTGATATTCCATTCAGTTGCAAGGTAGTGTTTTCCTTGAGTTTGAACACCCGCAACCCATCTCCAGCCAAGAGTATTTGATGCAGCATCTCCATCATAAAGATGTTGCATGAAAAATTCTGCTCCTAATTGCCAAGGCAATTCTAGAGTAAAAATCCAAATACTAGCAAACCACATTCTTGTGTGATTATGCAAATAATTGTTTTCTTTTAGCTCTTTCACCCACTCATTAAAGCAATCTATGTTTGTTTTTCCCTTAATTGCATTAAGATAATTTTGATTATTTTGAAATTCATTTCTAATTTGATTTAATTCAGCAAGGTAATCTGTCCAAACATTTGGTCTTAGTTCTAACCAACCCTTCCAATAAGTTCGCCATAGAACTTCT
>CACEJN010000003.1 GCA_902559935.1 uncultured Pelagibacteraceae bacterium
AAGATTGTTACCCTAATTGGACCTAATGGCTCTGGAAAAAGTACTACCGCAAAAATTGCATTGGGAATTTACAAAAACATAGAAGGAAGTGTTGAGAAATACACAAATAAAGTTGGCTATGTTCCTCAAAAAATATCTATTGATTGGACTTTACCATTAAGAGTTTATGATTTTATGCTTCTAACGGAAAATATTAAAGATGAGGCAATTGATGAAGCATTGAATTTAACTGGGGTTATTCATCTAAAGAACAAAAATTTAGGAAATTTATCAGGTGGTGAATTTCAAAGAGTTTTAATCGCAAGAGCTATTTCAAAGAAACCTGAATTATTAGTTCTTGATGAACCTGTTCAAGGAGTTGATTATACTGGTGAGATTGCTTTGTATGAATTAATAAAAAGAATTTCTGATACACTAAATTGTGGAATTCTATTAATCTCTCATGATCTACATACAGTTATGACCGCAACTGATCATGTGGTGTGTTTGAATGGTCACGTATGTTGCTCTGGATCACCAATGGATGTTGCTAAAAACAATGAATATAAAACCTTATTTGGTGAACAAGCATCTCAAATTCTTTCTGTATATGAACATAAACATGATCATGTTCATTCAGACAAAGGTGAAATAAAGAAAAATTAATATGTTTGATGATTTTTTTATTAGAGCACTGATTGCAGGCTTAGGTATAGCCTTAGTAACTGGGCCTCTTGGTTGTTTTGTTGTTTGGAGAAGATTATCTTACTTTGGTGATACATTAGCTCACTCAGCTCTACTAGGTGTTACTTTGGCTTACTCGTTTGAATTAAACATTGCCCTTTCAGTATTTATTATTTCATCTTTAATTGCTTTAATTTTAATTCAATTACAGAAGAAAACTAATTTACCTGGTGATGCTTTGCTTGGTCTATTGGCACATTCCTCATTAGCTGTTGGATTAGTAGTAATAGGTTTTTTAACTTTTATTCGTTTTGATATTATGGGACTTTTGTTTGGTGATATATTAGCCGTAACAACTGATGATTTATTAATCATCTGGACTGGTGGGGCAGTAATTTTATTAGTTCTAAAATTAATTTGGAAACCATTGTTTGCATCTACAGTTAATTATGAATTAGCAGAAGCAGAAGGGTTAAACCCTGATAGAGCAAAAGCTATTTTTACAATTCTTATGGCTGCTGTAATAGCCATATCAATTAAAATGGTAGGGTTATTATTGATCACAGGTATGCTTATTATTCCAGCTGCTATGGCTAGAAATATTTCTGATAGCCCTCAAAAGATGGTTTTATTTTCAATAATTGGAGGATTGTTGTCAGTATTATTAGGACTATTTTCGTCCTTAGAATTTAATACATCATCTGGGCCTTCAATTATAATGGCTTCTTTGATTTTATTTATATTATCTTTACTTAACATTAAACAATCGATTAAATTGAAAAACTGATAACTAATTGATAAGAATTTAAATATGCAAAAAGAACATAGTCTTTCAAAAAATCAAAAAATTATTTTTGATCTTATTGATAAATCTGGTGGACCTATGAAAGCTTATTCAATTTTATTTAATGTCCAAAAAAAGGGAATAAAAGCACCACTACAAGTTTATAGAGCCCTAGATAAGTTGGTTGAAATTGGAAAAATTCATAAGATTGAAAGTAGAAATGCTTTTATAGCTTGTCAAAATTCAAGTTGTCAGGTTTCAAAAGCAACAGCTTTTTCAATTTGTGAAAGTTGCGAAAATGTATCTGAAATAAGTAATTCAAAACTTTCAAAATATTTATCTAGCTTTTCAGATAACTCTGGAATGAAATATAGCAAGTATAATTTAGAATTTTTTGGTTTATGTAAAAAATGTAAATCAAAATAATGAGCACAGTTTCATTAACTTTAGACGAAATATTTGAACTAGCTAAAAAAACTCTTTTAGCTAACGGTTGTGATGATGAAACAGCATCAATACTATCAGACTTGATTAGAAATGCTGAACGAGATGGCTCGGTATCACATGGTCTATTTAGATTACCAGCATATGTAACAGGTCTTAAAGGTGGAAAGATTAATGGTAAGGGTAAACCTGAAGTTAAAAAAATATCTCCATCAGTAATTAAAGTTGAAGGAAATAATTGTTTAGCACCTGTTGTTTTAAATAAAGGATTGCCTGAATTAGCTAAAGCTGCAAAAGAAAATGGTGTTGCAGTATTAGCAATAAATAATTCACATCATATGGCTGCTATGTGGCCTGAAACAGAAAAATTAGCAGAGGAAGGTTTAGTTGCATTTGCTTGTACATCTTACAAGCCTGCAGTTGCACCTGCAGGTGCCATAAAACCTTTATTTGGAACGAACCCAATTTCATTTGCTTGGCCACGTCCAGGTAAAACACCAGTTGTTTATGATATGGCAACTGCTTCAATGGCAATGGGAGAAGTTCAAGTTGCTAAAAGAGAAGGGCACAAAGTTCCACTTGGAACTGGTTTAACTAAAGATGGTAAAGAAACAACTGATCCAGGAGAAATTGCTGATGGTGGAGTTCTATTGCCATTTGGTGGTTACAAAGGATCTGCAATTGCAATGATGGTAGAATTAATGGCTGGAGCATTAGTTGGGGATAATTTTAGTTTTGAAACTGCTGCTAAAGATAATAATGATGGTGGTCCTCCAAGTGGCGGTGAATTCATACTAGCTATTAACCCAGATAAAACATCAGGTACTAATTGGCAAAAACATGCTGAGGAATTTTTTAAAAAAATGAAATCAATGGGTGAAGTAAGATTACCTGGAGAAAGACGTCATAAAAATAGAATGGATACAGGTCCAAGAAATATTAACGAAGAATTAGTGAATAAAATTAAATCTTTAAGCTAAATTAATCTCAATTGGTGTGTGATCAGAAGGCTTTTCTCTTCCACGTGGATCTTTATTAATATTAATATCTTTAATTTGATCAATTATAGAATTTGAAACTAAAAAATGATCAATTCTCATGCCATTATTTTTTTGCCACGCACCTCTCATATAATCCCAAAATGTATATCCTTCTTTATCTTCATAAAAATGTCTGTAGACGTCATTAAAACCAAGATTAATCATTTCTCTAAATTTTTTTCTTATTTCAAGTCTATATAATGCGTCGTCTTCGAAACTTTTAACATTATAAACATCTTCAGCTGACGGGATTATATTGAAATCGCCTGCTAGAATAATGTTTGAATTTTTTTTTGATAAAGTTTTTAATTGCTTTATTAATTGATCAAGCCAATCTTTTTTATAATCATATTTTTCAGTATCCACAGGATTGCCATTAGGAGTATAAATATTTATTAATTGTATATTTTTTTTCTTATGTTCAAATTCAGCTGAAATTATTCTTGATTGTTTTAACTTATCCTTAATTAAATCTGTTTTGACATTTTTTAATTTATTTTTTGAGATGATCGCTACACCATTATAACTTTTTTGACCAAATACATGACTTTCATAGTCCATTGATGAAAAATCATCATATGGAAAATTTACATCTTCAGTTTTGATTTCCTGCATCATTAAAATATCAGGTTTATATTTTAATAAATAGCTTTTGATATTTTCAATTCTTGCTCTTACCGAGTTTACATTCCAAGATGAAATGAGCATTAAAGTGAGAAAGAAACTCCACAACCACATGAAGATTTGGTTTGTGGATTAGATATTTTGAATTGTTCACCTATAAGTTCAGAAACGTAATCAACTTCAGATCCTTTAAGCAAATCAGCTGAAGTTTTATCAATTAAAATATTTTGATAATTTAAATCATCATCTTGTTTCGATTTATCAAATGTAAATTCATATTGAAAACCAGAACATCCTCCACCTTTGATAGCGATTCTGAAGAATGATCCTTTGTCTTTTTTTGATAACAAATTATCTATTTGTTTTAACGCTTTATCCGTAAATTTAATTTCTTTAATCATTACTGAACACTGATATTACTAATATAATACTTAATTATTTAAATTAAAGGATGAAAAAAGACACTTTGTTAGGCGTATTTAAAAGTAAGGGTAGACTTAATAACGAAGCTAATTCAAAATACAGATCTCCTTTTCAACGCGACAGAGATCGTATAATTCACAGCGCATCATTTAGAAGATTAAAGCATAAAACCCAAGTATTTGTTAACACAGAAGGGGATCATTTTAGAACAAGGATTACTCATTCAATTGAAGTTGCTCAAATAGCAAGATCAATTGCAAAATATCTAAAATTAAATGAAGATTTAGCTGAAACTTTAAGTCTTGCTCATGATTTAGGTCACACCCCATTTGGCCATGCAGGAGAGGATGCTTTAGATGAATGTATGCAAAATTATGGAGGCTTTGATCACAATCTTCAGACACTAAGAATAGTAATGTTTTTAGAGAATAAATATTTTAAATTTGCTGGATTAAATTTAACCCTTGAAACCTTAGAAGGACTTTTAAAACATAATGGACCAGTAGATGATCTAAGCATGATCAATAAACTAATTGGTTTAAAAGTTTTCAAAAATAAAATTAAATTTAATACTTATCCATCATTGGAAGCTCAAATATCAGCTATATCAGATGATATTGCCTATAATAATCATGATATTCAGGATGGAATTAAAGCAAACCTATTTAAACTTGAGGAATTAGTTGAATTAGATTTTTTTAAAGACATTTATCAAAAATATAAAAACAAAATTAATAAAAAAAATTATAAAATTGCTATTTATCAAATCATCAGAGATTCAATAGATATTATGATTAGAGATTTACTAAATAATACTGAAAAAAATATTAAAAAATTTAAAATTAAGTCATTAAAAGATGTATCAAAATCAAATCAATTAATAGTTTCTTTTTCAGATAAAATAGAAAATTCAGAACAAGAAATCCGATCATTTTTAAGACATAGAATGTATGACAATAAATCGGTGCTTAATAAGAATCAAAGAGGCAAAATGATAATTAAGAAATTATTTAAAATAATTAAATCAAATCCAAGAAAATTTCTTACTAAAGATCAATTGACTAAAGACAAATATAGAGCTATTTCAGATTTTATATCTGGTATGACAGATAGATACGCAATTAACCTTTATAACGATAATAAATGAATATTTTTGAATTATATTTAGATAAAATAAAATCAATTATTGTTGAGCTTAGTAAAAAAAATCAACTTATCATTCCTGAAAGTTTCAATGGTATTAATGCTGAAATACCACCGCCAAAATTTGATTGTGATATTTCAACTAATGTTGCAATGGTTTTATCTAAACTAAATAAAACCTCTCCAATAGAATTGGCAGATAAACTTGCACCTGAAATAAAAAATAGTGATGATCAAATAGAAAATATATCCGTTGCCAAACCTGGTTTCATAAATATTAAATTTAAGCCATCTTTTTGGTCAAACTTTATTAAAGAAATAATAGATAACGCTGAAAAATTTGGAATTAATGAGAAAGAGAAAAAAAATAATTATTTAGTTGAATTTGTATCAGCCAATCCTACAGGACCTTTGCATGTTGGTCACTGTAGAGGAGCTATTTTAGGTGATGTCATATCTAATGTGTTAACATTTAATAAACACAAGGTTACAAAGGAGTATTATGTAAATGATTATGGTAACCAGATAATAAATTTTACAAAATCTGTATACTTTAGAATTAGGGAAGTAAAATTGAACGAAACATTCCCCCAAGATAACCCTGATTTGTATCCAGGAGATTACCTTATCGATTTTGCAAAAAATATAGTTTCAGATAATTTAGATCTTAATTTTGATGATTATGAGAGAATAAGCGATAAGTTAACAGCTTTATCTATAGAACAGGCACTACTTTTAATTAAAAAAAACCTTAAGAGTTTAGGAATTAATCACGATAATTTCGTTAGTGAAAAAAGTATTGTTTCAAACAAAGAAGTAGAGAGTGTAATAAAATTTTTAGAAAAGAATAAATTTGTATACAAAGGAAAAATTAAAGCTCCAGCAGGAGAAGACGATAAAAACTGGGTAGAAAGAGAACAGTTACTTTTTAAATCTACTGATTTTGGTGACGATAAAGATAGAGCATTACAAAAATCAGATGGAACATGGACTTATTTTGCAAGTGATGTTGCCTATCATAAAAATAAAGTAGATCGTAAATTTGATTATTTAATAAATATTCTTGGTGCAGATCACGCTGGTTATATCAAAAGAATTTCATCCTCAGTTGAAGCTTTATCAGGAAAAAAAAATAAATTGATTTGTAAAATTAGTCAGCTTGTAAAATTAATTAAAGATAACAAACCATTTAAGATGTCTAAAAGAAAAGGTGACTACATTACCGTTGATGATTTAATTGAAGAAGTTGGAAAAGATGCAACTAGGTTTATCATGCTAAACAGAAGTAGTGATGTGGAATTAGATTTTGATTTTGATGCTGTAAAAGAAAAATCAAAAGACAATCCGTTATATTATGTTCAATATTGTTATGCCAGAATTTCATCTGTCTTTAGACATATTGATAAAAATTTAAATTCAAATATTAAATTAGATGATTTTAGTTTTGAATATTCAAATGATGAGATCAAAATTTTAAAAAAGATTTCAGAATGGCCTAAATGTATCGATGCAGCTAGTTCAAAATTAGAACCACATAGAATACCGGTATATTTATATGATTTAGCTTCAGAATTTCATTCTTATTGGAATCTTGGTAAACAAAACCCAGAAAAAAGATTTATTAATGATCAAAAAACAGTTTCACCAGATAAATTAATTTTTTTAAAAGCAATATCTAACGTTGTAAAATCAGGAATGGATATAGTTGGTGTAGATACACCAGATAAAATGTAATGCTAAAAGAAATTAAGTATTTAATCTTTATTGTTGTAATTGCTTTATTTATTTTTTTAACAGGTAGATATTATTTTTCAGATGAAAATAAGAAGAAATCATACAGATCTTATAAAAATAACGATGAAAAAATTAAATTATATTCAAAAAACTTACCTATTTTGGAAAACGATACACAAAATGTAATAGAGTACGTTAAACAAACAAACAAAAAAAAGAAAAAAAAGTTTAATTTTTGGAAACTTTTAGAGAATGATTAAAAATAGAAGAGCTTTTATTGTTGGTTTAAAATCATCAACAATATCAAAGAAAGAGATAACTTTTTTAAAGAAATATAAACCATGGGGAGTTATTTTATTTTCAAGAAACATAAGTTCAATTGAACAAACTAAAAAATTAACTGATAAAATAAAAAAGATATTTAAAGATAATAAATACCCAATACTAATTGATCAAGAAGGTGGAAGAGTAAATAGATTAAGCAAAATTATTTCATTTGACAATTTAACTCCTGAATATTTTGGTAATTTATTCACAAAAGATAAGAAAAAATTTAATATTATTTATAAATTATTTATCGATAAGACTTCGTATTTGCTTAAATCAGTCGGTGTTAATATAAATACTGTTCCTGTTTTAGATATTCGAGTTAAAGGAGCTAGCAACATTATTGGTGATAGGTCTTTTTCAAAAAATAAAAAAAATATCTCTAAAATTGGAGATATTTGTATTGATTATTTTCATGAAAATTCCATTGGAACTGTGATGAAACACATACCAGGGCATGGATTGGCTAAGGTAGATAGTCATAAATTTACTCCTACAGTTACCAAAAACTTAAATTATTTGAATAAAAATGATTTTTTTCCATTCAAGAAAAAAAGAAGCTATTTTGCAATGACAGCACATGTAATATATCGAAGCATTGATAGATTGAATACAGCTACACACTCTAAAAAAATTATAAATTTAATTAGAAAAAAAATTGGCTTTAAAAATATTTTAATTTCAGATGATTTATCAATGAAAAGTTTAAAAGATGATTTAAAAACTAATACTATTAAAACGTTTAGTGCAGGTTGTAATCTTGCTCTTCATTGTAATGGCAAATTGTCTGAAATGAAGGTAGTTGGTGATAATTCACCAAAGGTTAGTAATTTTATAATAAAAAAAACATCGCTATTTTATAAAATTTTAAGTTAATATCTGAGCATGACTATTTCTGATTCTGCATTATTTAATGTTGATATTAATAATTATAATGGCCCTCTAGACGTCCTTTTAGATTTGGCAAAAGCACAAAAAGTAGATCTTGAAGAGATATCAATAACGAAGTTAGCAGATCAATTTCACGATTATATTACAAAAGAAAAAGATTTAAATTTAGAAATTGCGTCAGAATATTTATTGATGGCAACTTGGTTAGCTTATTTAAAATCTAAATTATTACTTCCAGGAACGCCAGAAGAAGAATTTAAGGTCCAAGAAGTTGCTGAAAAATTAAAATTACAACTCAAAAAATTAGAATTAATAAGATTGCTTTCTGAACAAATGTTAAAAAGAAAAAGATTAGGAAGAGAAATACGATCAAGAGGAATGAGAGGAAATATAAGATCTATTTACAGCACAGAATATAATTTAAGTTTATTTGAACTACTTAAGTCATATTCAACAATTATTATGACCAAAGACTTTCAAAAAATGAATATTCCAAAATTACCTGTTTTTACTGCAGAAGATGGAATTAAAACGATAAGAGAATTTTTTGGTAAATTAATAGATTGGAAAAAGTTAGATGATTTAATTCCCAAAAATTTTAAAAGTGGATCAAAATATAAACGCACTGGAAAAGCAGGAATATTTGCTGGATCGTTAGAGTTAGTTAAAGAAGGAAATTTAACTATGAAACAAGATAAGTTATTTGATGATATATTTGTAAAGGAAAATAATGATTAAAAAAGAAAAAGTTGTAAAAGATAATATTGTTAAATTTCCGGCTAAGCTAACTGATTTAGAAAAAGAAATTGAAGCAGTTATTTTTGCTGCTGCAGAACCATTAGATATTGATACAATTGAAAGCAAAATTACTAAAAAGGGTAGTGTTGCAAAATCTTTAGAGAAGTTACAACAAGAGTACTCTCAACGTGGTATTAATCTAGTTTGTATTAAAGATAAGTGGTCGTTTAGAACTTCACCTAACTTGTCTAATATCATGTCGCAAGAAAAAATGGTTGAAAAAAAACTTTCTAGAGCTGCTGTGGAGACTTTGGCTATAATTGTTTATCATCAACCTGTTACTAGAGCGGAGATTGAGGAGATAAGAGGTGTTGCATTTGGAACGAATACTCTTGAAATATTGATGGAACTTAATTGGGTAAAGCCAGGTGGTCGTAAAGATGTACCAGGTAGACCAATACAGTATGTTACAACTGATGAGTTTTTAAGTCATTTTAATCTTCAAAAATTATCTGATTTACCAACAATTGATGAATTAGGTGCAGCTGGATTAATTGATAGTTCTAGTATTGATAATGCAATTTTTGGAACTGGTAAATTCTATAAAGAAAAACAAGAAGAAAAAAAAGAGGATATTTATTCTAATATTGATGAGATGCTAAACAGCACTCTTGATACAGAAGAGAAAGATTAACAAAAAAGTAACTTTTAAATTAATCATAAAAAGGTTATAAGTTTTTTATGAGCATAGGAATTTGGCAAATAGCAATTGTAGTTATATTAGTAGTCTTATTATTTGGACGAGGTAAAATCTCTAGTCTGATGGGTGATGTAGCTAAGGGAATTAAAAGTTTCAAAAAAGGAATGGCGTCAGATGTTACTGACGATACAGAGCCAAAAAATATATCCGACGAAAATAAAGACTCAGAAAACAAAGATTAAATCACATGCCTACTATTGGTTGGTTTGAGATATTAATTGTTGTTGGTATTGCAATAGTTGTTCTTGGTCCTAAAGATTTTCCAATCATGTTAAAGAAAGCTGGGTCTTGGATAGGGACTGCAAAAAGATATGTGAGCAATATTCAAAATGAAGTTTCAAATTTAGAAATTGATGAAGAAAAGATTGATAATGAAATAAAAAAAGAAACAAAAAAAGATGAGCAATGAAGAAAATGAAGGTGGATTTGTTAGCCATCTAACAGAATTAAGAAAAAGATTAATACATAGTTTTATATTTCTAATAATCTTTTTTGTAATTTGTTATATATTTGCAGAACACATTTACGGTTTTTTAGTTGATCCATTTGCTCAAGCTGTAAAAGATGATGGGTCTGACAGAAGGCTTATTTTTACAGCCTTACAAGAAACTTTTTTAACATATATTAAGGTATCCTTTTTCACAGCTTTTTTTGTGACCTGTCCATTTATTCTAATGCAAATATGGAAATTTATTGCACCGGGATTATATAAACATGAAAAAGTTGCTATACTTCCATACCTTATCTTAACACCTATCCTTTTCTTTTTGGGAGGTATGCTTGTTTATTATTTGATAATGCCTCTAGCTATTAAATTCTTTTTATCATTTGAAAGCACAGGAATGTCTACAAATCTTCCAATACAATTAGAAGCCAAAGTAAATGAATACTTGTCACTTGTTATGAAGTTAATTTTTGCATTTGGAATAAGTTTCCAACTACCTATAGTTTTAAGTTTGTTAGCAAGAATAGGTGTTGTTGACAGTCAATTTCTAAAAGAAAGAAGAAAGTATGTGGTAGTAATTATATTTGCTGCTGCTGCATTACTTACACCACCGGATCCAATTACCCAAATAGGTTTAGCTATTCCTTTATTAATTTTATATGAATTATCAATATTTTCAGTAAAATTTATAGAAAACAAAAATTTAGAAAAGACTGATGCATAATTTAAAAGAAATTAGAAAAGATTATTCAAAATTTGAAAAAGATCTTGAAAAACGTTTAATTAAAATTGATTTTAATAATTTAAAAAAGCTTGATGAGTTAAATAGAAATTTAATTCAAAAGAAAGAAAATTTAGAAAAAGAAAAAAAAGATATTTCAAAATCTAAAGATGAAAGTTTATTTAAAAAATCTAAAGAAATATCTACAGAATTAGAAAAGATTACTGAGCAGCAAAAAAATACTAAAACTGAATTAGATAATATTTTATCAAGTATACCCAATATACCTCATCAAGATGTTCCAAATGGAAAAGATGAAAATGACAATGTAGAAGTTTTAAAAGCTGGAAAAGCTCCAGAGTTTGATTTTAATCCTAAATCACATTATGAACTTGGTGAAAACTTAGGCATGCTTGATTTTGATCTTGCGACAAAAACAACCGGTTCAAGGTTTGTATTTGTTAAAAAAGAGTTAGCATTATTGGAACGAGCATTATCTAACTTTATGTTAGATACTCATATTGTTCAAAATGGCTATCAGGAAATCTCACCTCCATTAATAGCTTCTGACAATACAATGTATGGTACTGGCCAATTACCAAAATTTGAAAACGATCAATTCGAAATAAAATTTGATGAAGGATCTGATAGAAAATTTTTAATTCCAACTGCTGAAGTAATTTTAACAAACATTGTTAAAGATAAAATTGTTGACCAAAAAGATTTACCTATGAGATTTGTTGCTTCAACCCCATGTTTTAGAAAAGAAGCTGGCAGTTATGGTAAAGATACAAAAGGAATGATTAGGCAACACCAATTTTATAAAGTTGAGATGGTTAGTATTGTAGAAAAAGAAAATTGCCTAGAAGAATTAGAACGAATGACAAACTGTGCAACAGATATACTGGATAAGTTAGAATTACCTTATAGAAAAATAATTTTATGCTCTGGGGATATGGGTTTCAGTGCAGAAAAAACATATGATATTGAAGTGTGGTTGCCATCAGAAAACAAGTATCGTGAAATATCATCATGCTCTTCTTGTTCAACATTCCAGGCACAAAGAATGAAATCAAGATATAAAAATAAAAACAAAGAAACTGTTTTTGTTGGAACGCTAAATGGAAGTGGTTTAGCTGTGGGTAGAACTTTAATTGCTATATTAGAAAACTATCAACAAAAAGATGGTTCGATTATTGTTCCTAAGGTACTGCGACCGTATATGAATAATTTGGAATTGATTTCAGCTAAATAAAGTTGTTTTAATTACACAGATAGTATAAGTATTCACATAATTTATAAGGAGATTTATGGAAGGCTCAGGAATAGGACAATTTATACCGTTAATTTTAATATTTGTTATTTTTTATTTTTTCTTAATCAGACCACAGCAAAAAAAAGTTAAGGAGCACAAAGCAATGGTTGAAAGTCTTAAGAGAGGTGACAAGGTTGTTACTTCTGGTGGAATTACAGGTACAGTGGAGAGACTTATAGACAACGATAAAGTTGAAGTAGAAATTGCTGAAAACGTAAAAGTTGAGATAGTTAAATCAACTGGTATTCAAAGTCTTGTTAATACAAATACTCAAGAAGTTAAAAAATAATTATTTTTAGTTAAGTGCTTTATTTCTCTAAGTTAAGAATTTTATTTATAACTCTTTTTTCAGTTTTATTTATTTTAATTGCTTCATCAAATCTTTTTAAATTTGATGATAATTTTTTTGATAAAAAAATTAATCTAGGATTAGATCTTCAAGGTGGATCATATCTATTACTTGAAATTGATAATGAACCTGTAATTGAGCAAAAACTACAAAACTTAACAACAACTATCAGAAATTACTTCAAAGAAAAAAATATTAAGATCAATAATATAAAGATAGAAAATCAAAATATTTTTTTTAATGTAATCGAAAATGATAAGCAATCTGTCTTAGAAGCTTTTCAAGATGAAAATAGTGATCTTAATCCTTATTACCCAAGATTTAAATCACATCAGTTAGAAATTGAAGATACAGAGTTAAACTTTAAAGTTAATTTTTCAAGACAGGGTTTAATTAAACTAAAAACTTCTTCTCAAGATCAAGCTATAGAAATAGTTAGAAGAAGAGTAGATGAAGTTGGAACTAATGAGCCTAACATACTTAAAAGAGGAAATAACCGAATTTTAGTAGAGCTTCCTGGATTAGATGATCCAATGAGAATAAAATCATTACTTGGTAAAACTGCAAATCTTACTTTTCGATTTGTAACAAATGACGAAAATGATCGTTTTGGAGTTGAAAAGTTAAAATTTGAAAATGGTCTAGAAGAAGCCACAGTTAGTAAAAGAATTATAATAAGCGGTGAAAACTTACTTGATGCTCAACCAAAAATGGACACTCAAGCTAACCAAACAATTGTTTCATTTACTTTAGATAGAGTAGGTGCAAAAAGGTTTGGTAAGGCGACATCAACCGGTATTGGAAAGCAATTAGCAATTGTTTTAGATGGTAAAATTATTAGTGCACCTGTAGTTAGAGACACTATTGCCAGTGGATCTGGCCAGATAAGCGGTGGCTTTACTTTTCAAACAGCAACTGATCTAGCTTTATTATTAAGATCAGGAGCATTACCAGCGCCATTAGAAATTATTGAAGAAAGAACTGTTGGACCTGATCTTGGACAAGATTCAATTAATGCAGGAATGATTGCTTTGGCAATAGGTTTTATGTTGGTGATAATTTTTATGTTCGTAAAATATAAAATTTTTGGATTAATTACTAATGTAACACTAATAGTTAATTTATTTATACTTTTAGGTGTTTTAACTTTATTTGAGGCCACTTTAACATTACCTGGTATTGCGGGAATTATTCTAACTGTAGGTATGGCTGTTGATGCAAATGTTTTAATTTTTGAGAGAATTAAAGAAGAATTAAAAGACGAGACTAATAATATTTTGGCTTTTGATGGTGGCTATACCAAATCAAGAACTGCAATTTTAGATGCTAATATTACTACATTATTAGCTGCAATTATTTTGTTTTTCATGGGTTCAGGTCCAGTCAAAGGTTTTGCTGTAACTTTAGGAGTTGGAATATTTACGACACTATTTTCAGTTTATTTTATAGCAAGATTATTCACTAGTATTTATGTATCAAGAAATAAAGATAAGGAAAAATTAATTTAATGATTGCTTTTAACAAATATTATAATCACTTTAATTTACTCTCATCAGTTTTAATTATTGTTTCATTATTATTGTTAATTTTTAAAGGTCTTAATTTTGGTATAGACTTTAAAGGTGGTACATTAATCGAATTAAGAGCTTCAGACTCAAAAATAAATGTTAGTTCATTAAGAGACAGATTTAATCAAATGGATCTAGGAGATGTTTCTGTTAAGAAATTTGGTAATGATACAGATTTTTTAGTTAAATTTGAAAACAAAGATAATAAAAAGAATATTATTGAAGAAATTAAAGCTAATTTAGATAAATCTTTCGGAAATAACTATGATTTTAGAAGAGTAGAGAATGTTGGGCCAAAAGTAAGTGCAGAATTATTAAAATCAGGCGTAATAGCAATATCTTTATCATTAGCATTAATGCTAATATATATTTGGATAAGATTTGAATGGCAATTTAGTCTGGGTGCTATTCTAGCTTTGTTCCATGATGTAATTGTAACTCTAGGAGTTTTTTCACTATTTAGTTTAGAAATAAACTTATCAATAATTGCAGCTGTATTGACAATAGTTGGATATTCTATGAATGATACTGTAGTTATTTTTGACCGAGTCCGTGAAAATTTAAGAAAATATTCAGATATAAAAATTTTTGAATTAACTAATATTTCAATCAACGAAACATTATCAAGAACTATAATAACTTCTGCAACTACTTTACTTGCTTTATTGGCAATTTATTTTTTTGGCGGTGAGATATTAAAAGGATTTTCACTTGCAATGATACTTGGTGTTGTTTTTGGAACTTATTCCTCAATTTATATAGCTAATACTGTTTTGGTTAGACTAAGAGTTTCACAAAAAACTGTTCTTAGAGAAGAAGAGGATAAAAAATAATTTAATATAAATTTTGAGCTATTACCATTGTAAGTAACATTGGTAAGGATAACAAAGTATTTGTTCTTGAGAATAGCATTGCAGTTTTAGCTGATTTTGCTTTTGTTTCTGGATCACTCTCAACAATTCCTAAAGCTCTTTTTTGATTAGGCCAAATTACAAACCACACATTAAATGCCATTATAATTCCTAGCCACATTCCAATACCAATTGCAGTGTGCTTAGGTACACCTGACCCAAAACTTAAAGTCATTGCATCATGAAGATATCCATTAAGATAAGCAAGAATTAAACCTGAGAGAACAGTTAACGCTGCAGCCCATCTAAAATAAAATAAAGCAGCAGGAGCAATTACTTTGCCAATGGCTGGCTTTTGTTCATCTGGAATTTTCCCCATATTAGGGATTTGAACAAAATTAAAATACCACAATAATCCAATCCACATAATTGCAACAATCACATGTATATATCTAAACAACCAGCTCCAGAACAATGTATCAATAGCTATCCCATCGTTTAAATAAAATAATCCTAAAAACAATATTATTGCTAACGCAAGTGATGTGTGAATTGTTTTTGATAATGATGACAATAAATTACTCATGATTCTTAATAACTATACACTAATTTTTGAATATTTTTAAGTTGTTAAATTTAAGCTAAAAGAGGTTTCAAAAATTGACCAGTATAACTCTCTTTAACTTTACATACTTCTTCCGGTTTTCCTTCGGCGACAATATTACCACCCTTTACACCACCTTCAGGACCCATATCCACAATGTAGTCGGCTGTTTTAATAACATCTAAATTATGCTCTATAACAACGACTGTATTTCCAAGTTTTACAAATGTATGAAGTATTTCTAAAAGTTTTTTAATATCATGTTGATGTAAACCTGTAGTTGGTTCATCCAATATATACATCGTTCTTCCTGTAGATCTTTTTGAAAGTTCTTTTGCAAGCTTAATTCTTTGTGCTTCACCTCCTGAAAGGGTAGTTGCTTGCTGACCAATTTTTATATAACCTAATCCAACTTTTTTAAGAGTTAACAATTTTGTTTTTATATTAGATATATTTTCAAAATACTCACACCCCTCATCAACAGACATATCTAAAACGTCAGCAATACTTTTACCTTTAAATTTAATTTCTAAAGTTTCTCTATTGTATCTGGTACCCTTACATTCATCACACTGTATATAAACATCAGGTAAAAAATGCATTTCATATGTAATTACACCATCACCCTCACAAGCCTCACATCTCCCTCCTTTAACATTGAAAGAAAATCTTCCAGGTTTATATCCTCTTGTTTTGGACTCTGGCAGGCTTGTAAACCAATCTCTAATAGGGCCAAAGGCCCCTGTATATGTTGCTGGATTTGATCGAGGGGTTCTTCCAATAGGAGATTGGTCAATATCAATTATTTTATCAATTAATTCTACGCCCTTATAACCTTTAAATGATTTAGGTGTTTTTCTTGCTTTATTATTTAAAGTTAAATTTAACGCATGAAACAATGTTTGTAATATTAGTGTAGATTTTCCACTTCCAGAAACACCAGTAACACAGGTAAAGGTTCCAGTTGGAATTTTAAGATTAACATTATTCAAATTATTTCCACTTGCACCATTGATTTCAACAAACCTTCCATTTTTAGCTAAACGTCGTGATTTTGGAATTTCGATTGTTTTTTTATTGGCAAGATACTGCCCAGTAATACTATTTTTATCTTTTTTAATTTCTTCATATGATCCTTGCGCTGTTATTTCACCACCATTGCTCCCAGCTTCAGGGCCAAGATCAATAATATGATCTGCATTTTCCATCGTCTCGGTGTCATGCTCAACAACAATTACCGTATTACCAAGATCTCTTAATCTTTTTAATGCATTTATAAGTTTCACATTATCCTTTTGGTGTAATCCAATTGAAGGCTCATCCAAAACATATAATACACCTGTTAAACCAGATCCAATTTGTGAAGCTAGTCTTATTCTTTGAGCTTCACCGCCTGATAAAGTTCCAGACTCTCTTGATAATGTTAGATAATCTAATCCAACGTTAAGTAGAAAATTTAATCTTTCATTAATTTCTTTTAATACATGTTCTGCTATTTTAAATTGTCTTTTATCAAGATTATTTTCTAAATTTTTAAACCATTCTGCTGCATCTAAAATAGATTTTTTTGTTACTTCACTAATATTTAGATCATTGATTTTAACACATAAAGCCTCTTCTTTTAATCTGTCACCATTGCATGCTTCACATGCTGTATCTGATTGATATTCAGCTATTGCTTCTCTTTTCCATTCGCTATCAGACTCTAAAAATCTTCGTTCAAGATTATTAATTACACCTTCAAAGGTTTTTTTATAAGAATATTTCTCGTATCCATCGTCATAATTAAATTTAATCTCATCTTCATCTGAACCATAAAGAATAATATCTTTTATTTTTTTTGGTAATTTTTTCCATTTTTCATCTAGAGAAAAACCATAATGTTTTGCTAAAGATGCTAAAGTTTGAGCATAATACAATGTAGTTGATTTTGACCAAGGTTCTATTGCTCCATCTGCTAAACTTTTTCTTTCATCAGGAACAACTAAATTTGGATCAACATTTAATTTCATTCCAATTCCCTCACACTCTTCACACGCTCCATAGGGGCTATTAAATGAAAAAAGTCTTGGCTCAATTTCCTCAATTGTAAAACCGCTCTCAGGGCATGCAAACTTTGTAGAGTAAATTAACTTTTCAAGCTTTCTAAATTTTTGAGGAAGTGTTTCATCCTCATATTCTACAAACACTAAACCGTTAGCTAAATTTACAGCTGTTTCAATACTTTCGGCTAATCTGTTCCCAAGTTTTGAATTTAAAACTATTCTATCTACTAAGACTGAAATATCATGTTTAAGTTTTTTATCTAGATTAGGTGATTTTTCTATATCATATAAAACATTATCAATTTTAATTTTTCTAAAACCTCTTCTTTTGTAGCTCAAAATATCTTTTTTATATTCACCTTTACGACCTCTTACCACTGGAGCGTAAATATATATTGTTAATTTTTTTGGTAATTTTTTAACTAAATCTACTATTTGTGTAATTGTTTGAGAGGTTATTGGTTTACCTGTAAATGGTGAGTAGGGAATACCTGCTCTAGCATATAAAACCCTCATGTAATCATAAATTTCTGTTACAGTTGCAACAGTAGATCTAGGGTTCTTTGAAGTATTTTTTTGTTCTATTGCAATAGCAGGACTTAATCCTTCAATTAAATCGACATTTGGTTTTTTCATTTTATCTAAAAATTGTCGTGCATAGGCAGATAAACTCTCTACATACCTTCTCTGACCTTCTGCGTAGATAGTATCAAAAGCTAAAGATGATTTTCCAGACCCTGATAGACCCGTTATCACCACAAA
The DNA here is from genome assembly GCA_902559935.1 of uncultured Pelagibacteraceae bacterium. GTDB lineage: Bacteria > Pseudomonadota > Alphaproteobacteria > Pelagibacterales > Pelagibacteraceae > Pelagibacter. Next base: position 18,232 of record CACEJN010000003.1, read on the forward strand.
TTTGTCTTTTGGAATCTCTACAGTAACATTCTTCAAATTATGTTCTTTAGCACCCTTAATAACTATCTTTTTCATCATAATTTTAGTTGCTTTGAGTTAATAAAATTAATATTCAGAAGAATTGTGATATAATTCTAATTAACTAATATAACAAATATTAAATATTATGGCTGGAAGTTTAAATAAAGTATTATTAATTGGTCGTTTGGGCGCAGATCCTGAAATTAAGCAAATGGTAAATGGCAAAAGTGTAGCCAGATTAAGCGTTGCAACAAGTCAATCCTGGAAAGATAAAAACACAGGTGAAAGAAAAGAAAAAACTGAGTGGCACCGTATAGTTGTATTTAACGAAGGTTTGGTAAATGTTGTTCAACAATACTTAAAAAAAGGAGCTCAAGTTTATGTTGAGGGACAACTTACAACAAGAAAATGGAAAGATGAACAATCGGGACAAGACAAATATTCAACTGAAATAGTTATACAAGGATATAATTCTTCACTTACGATGTTGGGTGGGGGAAATGCTGGTGGTGGAATTCAAAATGACACAACTCAACAAAATAATATTGAGGATTCTTCACAAGTGTCAGATATGGATGATGAAATTCCATTTTAACTTCTATGAAAAATACTGAAGAGTTTAAAGATAAAAATATAAAATTAATCTCAATGCATGATGAGATGAGCTCATCATATCTTTCTTATGCAATGAGTGTAATTGTAAGTCGTGCTCTTCCTGATGTAAGAGATGGGTTAAAACCTGTTCATAGAAGAATCTTGTATGCAATGTATAAAGGTGGGTACGATTGGTCTAAACAATTTAGAAAATCTGCAAGAATAGTTGGAGATGTTATTGGTAAATATCACCCTCATGGTGATCAGTCTGTTTATGATGCTTTGGTAAGAATGGTACAAGACTTCTCTATGAGTCTACCTTTGATTCAAGGGCAAGGAAATTTTGGTTCAATAGATGGTGATCCTGCTGCAGCAATGAGATATACCGAAACTCGCTTGTCAAAAGTTTCTCAATATTTAATTGATGATATTGAAAAAAATACAATTTCTTTCAAAAGCAATTATGATGAAACCGAGAAAGAACCTAGTGTTTTACCAGCACAGTTTCCAAATTTATTAGTAAATGGAGCCGGTGGTATAGCCGTTGGTATGGCAACAAGTATACCTCCTCACAATTTAGGTGAAATTATTAATGGTACTTTGGCCTTAATAGATAATAAAGATATTAAAATTAGAGAGTTAATGAAACATATACCTGGTCCAGATTTTCCAACTGGGGGTGTAATTATAGGCAAAGATATAATTAAACAAGGGTATAACAATGGAAGAGGATCCTTTAAGATAAGAGGTGAAATCTCAATCGAACAACAAAAAAATGGTCGTGAAAGACTGGTAATAACTTCAATACCGTATCAAGTTAACAAATCTGTTTTAAATGAAAGGATTGCTCAGTTAGTAAGAGAAAAAAAGATAGAAGGTATAAGAGATATTCGAGATGAATCGAACAGAGAAGGTATAAGGGTAGCAATAGATTTAAGGAACGGTGTAGAACCAGAAACTATTAAGAGACAATTATATAAAAATACTCAAATAGAGAGTTCGTTTGGTTTTAATACTTTAGCTATTGTTGAGGGAAAACCTCAAACATGTACTTTAAAGGATTTTTTATCTAATTTTTTAACTTTTAGAGAAGATGTAGTTATTAAGAAAACTAAATTTGATCTTCAAAAAGCTGAAGAACGAGCTCATATATTAATCGGATTGTCAGTGTCAGTTGAAAATCTAGATAAAATAATAAAAATTATTCGATCATCTAAAACACCCGATGACGCTAAAATATCAATTTTAAAAACTAAATGGAAAATAAATAAATCACAAAAATTAATTTCTTTAGTAGAGGGAAAAAAAGGTAAAAACCTTTATTCTTTATCTGAACCACAAGTTTTAGCCATATTAGAATTAAGACTTCAAAAATTAACTGCTTTAGGAATAAATGAGATCGAAGTTGAAATTAAAAAATTAGCTGAATTAATCACTAAATATAAAAAGATTATTTCATCAAAAAAAGAACTTCTAAAAGTAATCAGCGAAGAACTAAAAAATATTAAAGAGAAATTTGCTATACCAAGAAGAACTAAAATTATAGATGCTGTTTTAAATTATGATATTGAGGAAACTATTCAAAAACAATCGGTAATAATTACAGTTACATTGCAAGGATACATAAAAAGAGGTTCTTTAGATGGAGTAAAAAAACAAAAAAGAGGTGGAAAGGGAAAATCAGGCATAACAACTAGGGATCAAGACTCAGTTGTTCAAACACTATCAGTAAATACTCATACTTCAGTTCTCTTCTTTTCTACCGAAGGTTTAGTTTACAAAATTAAAGCATGGAAAATCCCAGAGGGCTCATCATCATCTAAAGGTAAGTCTTTATTTAATATTTTACCATTAAAGAGTCACCAAGCTATAAGCTCAATTATGCCAATGCCTGAAGAAGAAACAGACCTAAAAAATTATCAAATAATTTTTGCTACGGCTCAGGGAAAAGTAAGAAAAAATAGTTTAGAAGATTTTTCATCAATTAATGCATCTGGAAAAATTGCAATGAAATTAGATAATAATGATAAAATAGTAGGTGTTAAAATTTGTAAAGATGATCAAGATGTAATTTTAAGCACAAAATTTGGGAAATGTATTAGATTTGAAGCAAAGAAACTAAGAGTTTTTAAAGGCAGATCCTCTAAAGGAATTAAAGGAATAGAGTTAGCATCAAATGATCAAATAGTATCTTTATCAGTTATTGATAACGATAAAATTAATAAAAATGGAAAAAAATCAAAAGATGAAAAATCTGAATTAAAAGCAAGAGAGAAATTTGTTTTATCAATAAGTGAGAATGGTTATGGTAAAAAGACCTCACATACAGATTACAGAGTTACTAACAGAGGTGGAAAAGGCATTATAGGAATAGTAAATTCACCAAGAAATGGTAATATTACTTCATCCTTTCCTGTTTTTGAAGGTGATGAAATTTTAATTTCTACTAACAAAGGTAGGGTTATAAGGGTTGCGGTTAAAGAAATTAGAACTGCAGGCAGAAATACCCAAGGTGTTAGAATAATTAAGTTATCAGGAGAAGAAAAAGTTGTTTCGGCAATTAAAATTGATGATAATTTAATTTAATGAGCAAAATAGCAATTTATCCTGGAACATTTGATCCTATTACTTTCGGACATATAGATGTAATAAAAAAATCATTAAAATTATTTGATAAAATAGTTGTAGGTGTCTCAGATGAAAGTAACAAAGATTATTTATTTAGTTCTGATGAAAGAATAGAAATAGTAAATAAAGCTTTATTTGGTGATTTAAAGTTAAATAGAAAAAAAATAAAAGTTGTTTCTTTTGGATCTTTAACCACTGATTTATGTAAAAAATATAAATCAAACATAATTTTAAGAGGATTAAGAGCTGTATCTGATTTTGAATACGAATTCCAGTTAGCTGGTATGAATAGAAAATTGAACCAAAATATAGAAACAATTTTTTTAATGTCTGATGTGGAAAATCAAATCATTTCATCGAGATTTGTAAAAGATATTGTTAAATTAAAAGGTGATATAAAAAAATTTACTACAAAAAGCACAATTAAATCATTAAAAGATAAATATGAATAAAATTTTTATTAAAATACTGATTTTATTTTTTTTAATTACTAATCAATCAATAGCTGAGGAGAATATAATGATATTAAAGTTAAAAGATGGTGATGTGAAAATTGAATTATTCGAAGATGTTGCACCAAATCATGTAAAAAGAATTAAGGAATTAGCAAATAGTGGTAAATACGATAACGTTGTTTTTCACAGAGTTATAGATGGATTCATGGCTCAAACAGGAGATGTAAAATTTGGAAATTCAGTCTCTAAAGATTTTGATCTTAGAAGAGCGGGTATGGGTGGTTCTGATTTCCCAGATTTGAAGCAAGAATTTAACAGTTTACCACATGATAGAGGAACTTTATCTATGGCAAGAGCTCAAGACCCTGATAGTGCAAACAGTCAATTCTTTATTTGTTTTCAGCCAGCTCCTTTTTTAGATCGACAATATACAGTTTTTGGAAAAGTAATAGAGGGAATGGAATTTGTTGATAAAATCAAAAGAGGTGACCAAAACAATAATGGTGCTGTTACTGACCCAGATAAAATTATTAGTTTCAAATCTAAATAATTTTTTTAATGGCATTAAAAAAATTTGCCTTTAACGTTTTAAAAAAAGATAAATTTGCCAGGTGTGGTTTAATAGAAACCCATCGTGGAAATATACACACCCCAGCATTTATGCCTGTTGGGACACAAGCTACTGTTAAAGCCTGTACGATAGATGATATTAAAAAAACTGGATCAGAAATAATACTTTCAAATACATATCACTTAATGATACGTCCAGGTGTTGAAAGAATTAAATCTGCTGGTGGTCTGCATGAATTTATGAATTGTGATTTACCTATTTTAACTGACTCTGGTGGATTTCAGGTTATGTCTTTGTCAAAATTAAATAAAATTGACAGAGAGAAGGGCGCTATATTTAACTCTCATGTTGATGGAAAAAAATTTTACTTAAGTCCGGAAGAGAGCATACGGATTCAGTTGGGTTTAAATTCTGATATTGTTATGATCATGGATGAGTGCCCAAAAAAAACTAATGATTATAATGTTATAAAAAAATCTATGGATTTATCACTTTACTGGGCAGAAAGATCTAAAGTGGCATTTGGAAATAATCCACATAAAGCTTTATTTGGTATAGTCCAAGGAGGTCTTTTTAAAGATTTAAGATTAAAATCTCTTAATGAGTTAATTAAAATTGGTTTTGACGGGTATGCTCTTGGAGGATTAGCTGTAGGAGAAACTCAACATGAAATGTTTAATGTTTTAGATAATATTAAGGAAAACTTACCTATTGAAAAACCACACTATTTAATGGGTGTTGGAACACCATCAGATATTTTGGGTGCTGTAAAAAGAGGTATAGATATGTTTGACTGTGTATTGCCAACTAGATCAGGCAGAACAGGTTTGGCTTTTACATGGCAGGGAAGAATCAATATTAAAAATAACAAATATCAAAATGATAACACACCACTTGATCCAAATTGTAAAAATCTTAATTTAAATAAATATTCAAAAAATTATTTAAATCATTTATTTAATACAAATGAAATTCTTGCCTCAATGTTACTGACGCTAAATAATATTAATTTTTATCAAGAATTAATGGCCTCTATCAGAAAAAATATTAATGAAGGCACTTTTGATCAATTTCACGATAAATACATTGATAAGTTGTAGAAGCTTTATAGATTTGGTTAAAATTGACATTTGAAAAAAAATAATAATTCTGTATATAACAACTATTCAATTTGAATAATTTGGGGGCCCTTAGCTCAGTTGGTAGAGCAATTCCCTTTTAAGGAATGGGTCGATGGTTCGAGTCCATCAGGGCTCACCATTAATTCAATTAACTCAAATTAATCGGTGGATAATCTAAAATAACCTCGTTCATCCATTCGTTGAGTTGCTTTATTCTTGTATCTGAAGAGGGGTGTGTGCTCATAAATTGAGGAGGCTCTTTACCTTTATTAAATTCTTTCATTCTTTCCCAAATTTTAACTGTTTCTCTAATATCATAACCAGATAAAGATGAAAATATCATACCTAAATAATCAGCTTCGCTTTCTTGTTTTCTATTGAAAGGATTCATAATTCCTAGTTGAGCCAGCATACCAACTGTATCCATGCCAGTAGTTCTGTTAATGTCAGACAAAATACCTCCACTAGCTATGTCTATAATTCTAGCACCTGTATTTAACAAAACACCTCTGCTAGCTCTTTCAACTGAATGTTTTGCTACCGCATGAGCAACTTCGTGGCCCATCACTGCAGCTAATCCATTTTGATTTTTTGTAACATCTAATATACCTGTGTAAACTGCTATTTTACCACCTGGCATACACCATGCATTTCTTACTTTTTTATTATCAATTAAAATATATTCCCAGTCAAAATTTACTGTAGGGTCTTCTAAATTAGATCTATAAAAATATTCACTAATCGAATCTTCCATTCTTTTTCCAATTTCTTTTATTTCATTTAATGTTTTTAAATCATCGCTCATCTTTTCTTTTTCTTTAACTTTTTCATAAATTTGAGCTGCCTGCGCATTTAATTTAGCCTCAGGTATAATTTTTAATTGTTTTCGATCAGTTATTGGAGCAGTAGAACAAGAGTGCAAAAGTATACTTCCACATCCACAACCTATATATGTCAAAAATTTTCTTCTATCCATATCTACCTAAAATTGATAATAGTATTTTAACATGAATCTTAATAACAAAATTTTAATTGTATTATTTATCATTGCAATTGTTTTTGTTGTATACGCTAGTTATAGTTAATTTTAAATATGGCAAAAAAGGGCTCAAAAAAATCTTTTTCATTAACATTAAGAAATTATTTTATTACTGGTGTTGTTGTTTTAATACCAATTGGTTTTACACTCTATTTAACTAAAATTTTAATAGGTATTTCATCAAATTTAATTCCTAAAAATATTAATCCAAATAGTTATTTGCCATTTAATATTCCTGGAGTTGAAATTATTATTTCAATATTATTAATAACCATTGTTGGCGGACTTTCATTATCATTTTTTGGAAGAAGAATTCTTAAACTAATAGATGATTTATTCAAAAGAATTCCATTTTTAAGAACAGTTTATTCTGCGATTGTTCAAATGACAGAAACTTTTTCAAAAAAAGATGATGGAAAAAAAAGTGTAGTTTTAGTTGAATATCCAAGAAAAGGAGTTTGGGCTGTTGGTTTTGCTACGAAAGAAAACAAAGGGGAAATGGCTCAAAAAACTGGTAAGAATTTAATTAATGTTTTTGTGCCAACAACACCAAATCCAACTAGTGGTTTTTTATTAATGTTTCCTGTGGAAGATGTTATTTACTTGAATATGTCATTTGAGGAAGCATCTAAGTTTATAGTTTCAGCAGGAACCTCTACCAAAAAAACTTAAGCAATATCGTTTATTATATCAGCTCTATCGTACAATTTTATCAAAGGTTTGAATTTACTTATATCTTCATTTGATTTTTCTATTCTTCTTATTTCTTTTTCAGCTAATAAGAAAAGATCACTATTCTGAATTGGATCTGCTAACTTAAAATTTTTTATGCCACTTTGTTTAAATCCCAAAATATCGCCAAATCCTCGTAATTTCATATCTTCTTCAGATATTAAAAAACCATCATTAGTGTCTTTTAAAATTTTTATTCTTTTTTTTGCGTTTTCGCTTAGATTTGATTTAAACATTAATATACATGTAGAGTCTTTATCACCTCGGCCAACTCTACCTCTTAGTTGATGAAGTTGAGATAAACCAAATTTGTTTGCATTTTCAATTATAATTGTATTCGCATTTGGAAAATCTATACCAACCTCAATAATCGTGGTAGAAACCAATATCTTAAATTTATTATTTAAAAAATTATTTAATATTTCATTTTTTTCATCTACATCAGTTTTTCCATGAAGTAAACTTACTTGATTTGGAAACTTGCTTTCTAAATATTCATATTTTTTGACAGCTGATGAATGATCCAATTTTTTAGATTCCTCAATTAATGGACAAACCCAAAAAATTTGATTTCCAATATTAATTTCTTTTTTTATAAATTTTAAAACATCTTCAATTTTAATCTCTAATTTACTATACGTTTTAATTGGTTTTCTATTTTTAGGTTTTTCTCTAATTATTGAAATATCCATATCACCATAAATTGTCATTGTTAGAGTTCTAGGTATAGGTGTTGCTGTCATTAATAATACGTCACAATTTGGTCCACCTTTGTCTGACAATCTTTTTCTTTGATTCACTCCAAACTTATGTTGTTCATCTATAATTATTAATCCTAATTTTTTAAAAATTACTTTTTTTTGAAATATTGCATGTGTTCCAAAGATAATGTCAATTTTATTATTTTCTAATTTTTTATGAATTTTTTTTTTTAATTTATATTCAGATTTTCCAGAAATAAGATCAATATTAATATTTTTAGGAAATATTTTTTTTGCAAGATTAAAATGTTGTCTTGCTAGAATTTCTGTAGGAGCCATAAAAGCAACTTGGAAACCAGAATTTATGCTATTTATTGCCGCTAAAAGAGACACTATTGTTTTTCCACTACCAACGTCTCCTTGCAAAAGTCTAAACATTTTAGTTGGTGAACTTAAATCTTTGTTTATTTCGTTAAGTGATTTTTGTTGATCATCGGTAAGAGAGAAATCCAATTTATCAATTAAAGAGTTTTGTTTATTTAAATTAATATTTTTATTTTTTTTTTTTATTTTTCTTATCTTTTTTCTTATTTCAGAATTAACAAGAAACGTTGAAAATATTTCATCAAAAGCAAGTCTTTGATAGAAATTTGATTTATAATTTCCGATATTTTCAGGTTTGTGCAGTTCTTTAATTGAGCTATTCCAACTTATGTTTTTAAATTTAGAAATAATACTTTTAGAGTGCCATTCATTAAAAACTGGTAAATCATTGATTATTTGATTTAAGATTTTATTATATATTTTTTCAGAAATACCTTCAGTTAATGAGTATTTATTATGAGTTTGCTTAATTAAAGAAGAATCCTCAGAAACATATTTTGGATTTGTAATTTGATATTTATTCCTAAAATGACCTATTTTACCACTAACAGTAATTTCTTTTCCTAATGGAAGTATTTTTTTTATATATCCTTCATAACTATTAAAAAAAACACAATCTATTTCACCAGTTTCATCACTACATAAAACTCTATTTGGTAATTTCCTTACACGTGGGAAGTTGTACTTTTGTGGAATTATAGTTACTGTTTGTATTTCACCAATTTTTAAATCTTTTATTTTTGTTGATAAGCTTCTATCTGTATAAGATTTTGGAAGTTTCCATAGTAAATCAAATAAATTATTAATATTTTTCTTCTTTAATAAATTTTTTGTTTTAGTTCCTACACCTTTTAAAGAACTTAAATCTGACAATAAATATTCATAATTTGTTTTATTATTCATTAACAACTAATATATTCTAATTATTATGATCAACATAGATGAATTAAAAAAAAAAATTATTTACCGATCTAATTATAGGGGTACAAAAGAAATGGATAATCTTTTAAGTGCTTTTACAAAAAAATATATAAATAATTTAAATGAAAATGATCTTCTTGATTTAGAAAAACTTCTTAATATTGATGACACTAATTTATATAATTTTTACAACGGTTTTAAAACTGATTTTGAATTTGAAAATAATAATATCAATTTATTATATAAAAATTTTGACTATTCACAAAAATGATGGCGGAGAGACTGGGATTCGAACCCAGGAAAGAGTTGCCCCTTTGCCGGTTTTCAAGACCGGTGCTTTCAACCGCTCAGCCATCTCTCCGTGAGCAAGGTTTTATAATTATAATTATTTAATTCAACCATAAAATAGTCTAATAAACTTATTAATTACAAGGCTCGTGCTTTCCTATGAATAAAGAATTTAACAAAGGCTTATTACTTGCTGGATTTGGATCTTTTTGGTGGGGATTTTTAGGTGTAATTTATTTTAAGTATATCGCTTATATTGGGCATATTGAATTAGTAGTTCATAGATGTTTGTGGACAGCGTTTACTTTAATTCTGACTACTTTTTTTTTCTCTAAATGGAATGTTTTTTTTCAAATTGTAAAAAATAAATCAAATTTATTTTATTTATTTATCTCAGGATTTTTAATTTTTATAAATTGGGGTGTATGGATATATGCTATAGCAACAAATAGAATTATAGATGCAAGTTTTGGGTATTTTATAATGCCCATTTTAAGCGTAATGCTTGGTTATCTTTTTTTTAAAGAAAAACTTAATAAAAAAAGAGTCTTTTCAATCTTGTTGGTTATTCTATCAATTCTTTTTTTAATAATAGCGAGCATTAAATCATTGCCTTGGGTTGGTTTAATTGTTGCTTTAAGTTGGGGGTTTTACAATTTAGTTAGAAAAAAAATTAATGTTGATACTGATGTAGGCCTTCTTATAGAGAGTTTATTTATATTACCATTTGCACTATTGGCTTTTTATTTGATAGCAAGCAAAGGATATAATGATTTTCAATTATCCGATCCATCAATGATGCTATTTATTTATCTTGCTGGACCTATGACTGTCATACCTTTATTTTTATATGTTAGGGGAGTTGAACTTTGTGGTTTAGGACCGACTGGCATGATATTTTATATAACTCCCACTTTTCAGTTTTTATTAGGGTATTTTTATTACAACGAGCCTTTTTCAATAACAAAATTAGTTAGTTTTATTTTTATTTGGATTGCTGTAATTATATATTTGAAGGATTTGCATGAAACTAATTAATTTTTTTTTATTATTTATTTTTATTTCTATTAATTTCTCATTTGCTGATATCAATAAAGAATTTGAAAATTGGAAATTAAATTTCAAAAAAATAGCTTTAGAAAATAATATTTCAGAAAAAACGTTTGATACAGTTATGTCTGATACTAAATTTTTATCAGATGTGATAAAATATGATAGATATCAACCTGAATTTTATGAGGATACTAAAACTTATATTTTAAAAAGAACATCTTCAAAAAAAGTCTCTTTAGGAAAAAAATTTTATGAAAAAAATTCAAAATTAATAAATACTGTTGAAAACGAATTTAATATAGAGAGAGAGTTACTATTAGCCCTGATGGGAATAGAAACTAATTTTGGAACGTATGTTGGTAAAATGGATATTTTATCCTCTTTGGCAACTTTAAGTTTTGATAAAAGAAGATCAGAATTTTTTACAAATGAATTATTAATACTTTTGCGATTAATAGAAAATGATCAAATAGATTATAAAACGTTATATGGGTCTTGGGCAGGTGCTTTTGGTTTTTTTCAATTTATGCCATCAACAATGAAAAATTATGCTATTGACCATGATGGCAACGGATATATAGATTTAAAAAATAATAATGATGCTTATGCTTCAGCATCAAACTATTTAAATCAAATAGGCTGGAAAAGTGAAAATCCTTGTTTTTATAGAATTGATTTATCAGACAATATACCAAGTAAATATTTAAACATTTCCGCCCAAAAACTTCATGATAAAAAAAAGTTAAAATATTTTAGAAAATTTATTAAAAATAATGATCAAATAGATAATAAGTACAACTCTTTAAAGGTAGCCATTATAACTCCAGATAAAGATATCATACCTGATGCGGAAACTTTAAATCCAGCTTATATTGTATTTGATAACTATGAGATAATATTAAAATGGAATAGGTCATTGCGATTTGCTTTAGCAGTTTGTACATTAAAAGATAAATTTAAAAATGAACTTTAAAAAATTAACATTAATTATTTCTATACTTTTTTTATCTGCATGTAATCAATTTGATCAAAATAATAAAAACTTAGTTTATATTAGTGATCAAAAGTATAGTAATACTGGATTTGCATTAATTTATGATGATGAATTAAAAAAAGAAAAAAAAATATCTAAAAAAATCGATAATAGATCTCTTTTAATTTTTCATAATAAAATTAAAAAAAATTCATTTGTTAAAATTACCAATCCTATTAATGATAAATCCATAATAGCAGAAGTAATCTCTAATAGCGTTAAATTCTCTACTTTTTATAACTCTGTAATTACGCAACGAATTGCTGATGAGTTATCACTTGACCCTAAAGAACCTTACATCGATCTTGTTTTAATCTCAAAAAGTTCAACATTTGTAGCTAAAAAGGCAAAGACTTTTGATGAAGAGAAAAGTGTAGCTGAAAAAGCTCCTGTTGATGGAATTACCATAGATAATCTGGGTAAAGAAAAGACTAAAGAAGTCAAAATAAGAAAACATAAATTTTTATATTCAATAAAGATTGCAGATTTTTATTACCGAGACTCAGCAGAAAATATGGTTAATAGAATAAAAGATGAGACAAATATAAAAAGATCTGTAATTAAGAAATTATCTAAAACTAAATATAGGGTATTATTGGGTCCATTTAATGATATAAAAAAACTAGAAAAATCATTTAACGAAATAAAAGTATTAAATTTTGAAAATATAGAGATATTAAAAGATGTTTAGAATATTATTAATTGTAATTGTTTTTAGTTTTTCATTAGTAAGTGTTTCAAAAGCTAATTTTGATGTAAAGGCAAGAACTGCAATTTTACAAGATTACCATTCTGGAGAAATTCTCTATGAAAAAGAGCCAGACATTTCAATTTATCCAGCTTCTATGACAAAAATAATGACAGCAATTATTGCTTTTGACTTGATAAAATCAGGTGATCTTAGTTTGGATGAAAAATTTATAATATCAGAGAGAGCTTGGAGACTATCTACATCTGGATATTCATCTATGTTTATAATGGTAGGTGATCAAGTCTCTGTAGAAAATTTATTAAGAGGTATTATAGTTGCTTCAGGTAATGATGCATGTATTGCATTGGCTGAAGGTATAGCAGGTACTGAAGAAGAATTTGCAATTTTAATGACTGCTAAAGCAAAAGAATTAGGGATGGATAATACAAACTTTTCTAATTCATCAGGAATAAATGACCCTGACAACTACTCGACTGTTAGAGATATTTTAAAAATGTCTAGATATTTAATTAAAGAACATCCTGAATTTTACAAAATGTTTGCTGAAAAAGAATTTACGTGGGATAGAACAGGGGGCGATCCAATAACACAAGGAAATAGAAATCCATTGCTTTATAAAAATCTTGGAGCAGATGGAATAAAAACTGGTTATTTAGCTGTTGAAAAATATTCTTTAGCATCATCAATAGATAGAAATGGCAGAAGATTGATTGCTGTAGGAAGTGGTTTTAATACAAAAAATGCCAGATCTAAAGAGAGCACAAAATTACTTACATTTGGTCTTACCAACTATGATCTCGTAGAAATAGCTAAAGCTAATAAACCATTACACAAAATTGATGTTTGGTTAGGAAAAGAGAATAGTGTGGAAGCATATACAACGAAAGATATTTATAAAACAATCAAAAAAGCGAAAAAAAAACTTTTAAAAGTTGTTGTTAAGTATGATGGACCAGTCGAAGCACCAATTGAAAAAGATCAAAAAATAGCCACTCTAAGAGTTGTTTATGATCAGGAACTTGTTGGTGAGTATGATTTACTTTCATCGAAAGAAATTAAAAAAGTTAATTTTTTTACAAGATTAATAAAATCAATAAATTATTTAATTTGGGGTGATGTCTAAAAAACCCATCATTGTTTTTGAGGGTATAGAGGGTAGTGGCAAAAGTCATCATATAAATAAAGTATCTAAATATTTAGACAAAAAAAAAATTAACTACATAAAGATAAGAGAACCGGGTGGAAGTCTTAATTCTGAAAAAATAAGGAGATTAATTTTAAATAAAAAATCTAATTTTAACATATATACTGATTTACTTTTATACTTAGCAGCGCGTAGTGAAAATATAAATCTTATAAAAAAATCATACAAAAAAAAAATTATTTTGATTGATAGATTCATAGACTCAACTATTGCATATCAACATCATGGTATGGGTGTTGATTTAAACATAATTAATATTATAAATAAATTTCTATTAAAAAATATTAAAGTCAATTTTACTTTCCTCAATGTTGTAAATAAAAAAAATCTGTTTCAAAGATTAAAAAATAGAAAATCTCTCAATCGATATGATCAATTTGATATGAATTTTTATAATAAAGTTCAAAAAGGTTTTTTGAAATTAGCTAAATCGAATAAAAAATCATATAAAATAATTGATTCTAATTTAGATATAAAAATAAATGAAGATTTAATAATAAATCAAATTAAAAAATTAATTAAATGAATTTAAATCCCATAACTCAAATAAATTTATTTGAGCACAAAGAAGTTTTTAATCAATTATATAAATTGTCTAAAAATGATACTTTGCCTAATAAAATTCTTTTGTCTGGTGAAAAAGGTATTGGAAAATCAACATTAGCGTATCATTTAATTAATCTTGTATTATCGGAAAATGAAGAACATCCATATGACTTTGAAAATAATAAAATTAATCCTAATAATAAGTCATACAAACTTATACTAAATAAATCTAATCCAAATTTTTACTTAATTGATGTCATAGAGGAAAAAAAAAATATTGATATAAATCAAATTAGGGAATTGATAATAAATCTAAATAAATCCTCATTTAATAATAAAAAGAGATTTGTTTTAATTGATAATATTGAATTATTAAACTTAAATTCTATTAATGCTTTGTTAAAAATTTTAGAAGAACCTAATGAAAATATAAATTTTATTTTAATAAATAATAATAAAAGAGTGCTATCAACTCTTAAATCAAGATGTTTAAATTTCAAAGTTTTTTTAACAAAAGATCAGTCTATTAGAATTGTTAATCAATTATTAAACGATGACATAAATACTATTATCAATAATAAGTTATTTGATTATTATGCAACTCCTGGAAAATTATTTAAATTAATTAGGTTATCTGAAGAATATAACTTAGATCTTGTTAATTTTGATTTAAACACAACTCTAACAACCATAATTAAAAATAAATTTTATAAAAAAGATAAATCAATTATTGAAATCATTTATTCTTTTATTGAACTTTATTTTAGAAACAATATATCTAGCAAAAATATTAATTTACTAAAGTCATACCATTATTTTTTAGAAAAAATTAATAATACAAGAACTTATAATTTAGATGAGGAAACATTGTTTATGGAATTTGAGGATAAAATACTAAATGGATAAAAATTATTATATTACCACGCCTATTTACTACCCATCAGCTAAGCCTCATATGGGTCATGCATATTCAAGCATTATAGCAGATTTTTTTGCAAGATTTAAAATAATTGATAATTATCAGGTTCATTTTCTTACTGGTACAGACGAACATGGATTAAAAATTCAAAGATCTGCGGAAAAAGCAGGGAAAGATCCTCTAGCATTTTGTGATCAAATTAGTCAAACCTTTAGAGATCTTTCGGATACTTTAAATTTATCTAATACTGATTTTATAAGAACTACAGAAGATAGACATAAAAAAACAGTTCAACATCTTTGGAATAAACTTGAGAAAAATGATGATATATACTTATCAAACTATTCTGGATGGTATTCAGTATCTGATGAAGCCTTTTATAACGAAGACGAAATTGAGGAATTAGATGGAAAAAAAATTGCTATATCATCAAAATCTCATGTTGAATGGATTGAGGAAGAATCTTATTTTTTTAGACTTTCAAAATGGGAAAAACCTTTACTAGAATATTATGAAGCTAATCCAGATTTCATTTCTCCTCAATCTAGAAAAAATGAAGTTATTAGTTTTGTAAAAAGTGGTCTTAAAGATCTTTCGGTAAGTAGAAAAAGTTTTTCATGGGGTATACCTGTTCCAAATAATGAAAACCATGTAATATATGTTTGGCTAGATGCTTTAACTAATTATTTAAGTGCATTAAATTATCCAAATACAGATGATGATTTGTTTAAAAAATTTTGGCCAGCTTCAATACATTTAATTGGAAAAGATATACTCAGATTTCATGCTGTTTATTGGCCTGCTTTTTTATTAGCAGCAAAAATTGATTTACCAAAGAGAGTTTATGGCCATGGATGGATATTATCAGGGGAAGAAAAAATGTCTAAATCTAAAGGAAATATTCTTGATCCACTTGAAATAATTAAAGAGTACGGTCTAGATCCTTTAAGATACTACTTAATTAAAGAAGTTTCTTTTGGGAATGATGGAAATATATCTCAAGAAAGACTAGAAGATTGTATTAATAGTGATCTAGCCAACAATTATGGAAATTTATGTCAGCGTGTAACCGCTTTTGCAATAAAAAATTGTAATGGAAAAATTCCATTAGAAGTTAAATTTCGTGATGAAGATTTATTAATACTAAATAAGTATAAAGATAATTTAGATAATATTAGGTTTCAAATTGACAATCAAAATATTAATTTTTACATTGATTATATTGTAAATTCTCTTTTTGAAGCTAACAAATATTTTAATGATCAAGAACCATGGAAAAAGAAAGAAGATATAATTAGATTAAATACTATTGTTTACACTACTTTAGAAATTGTAAGAAAAATAAGTTTTTTACTATATCCAATTATTCCTGAATCTTCTTTAAAGGCATTAAAGATTTTTGAGATTGAAGAAAAAAATATAAAATTAGATTCAGTTTCTAATAATGAGTATTTAACAAAAGGTAATAATATTAATAAAATAGACATACTTTTTAAAAAAATTGAGAAGAACAATGATTGATTCACACTGTCATCTAGATCACGAACCATTATTAAGTGATTTAGCTAATGTAATACAAAGATCAAAACAAGTTGGTATAGAAAAATTACTTACTATCTCAACTTCGTTTGAAAGTTTTTCTAGAGTAAAAGATTTAATTAATAAAGATGAAATGATCTATGGTACTATTGGTATTCATCCTCATGAAAGCTCCACAGATATTATCACTTCAAAGCAGATCATTGAAAGTCTAAATGAAAATTCAAAAATTATTGGAATTGGAGAAACTGGGTTAGATTTTTATTATAATAATAGTGAAAAAGACAAGCAGATAGCAAGTTTTAAAGAACATATAGATGCATCCATAAAAACCAATATTCCATTAATTGTTCATTCAAGAGATGCAGAAAAAGAAACTTTTGATATTTTAAATGAATATAAAAATGAAAACCTTAAAATTTTGATGCATTGTTTTACAGGGTCTAAAGAATTCTCAGAAAAACTAATGACTTTAAATTCATTATTTTCAGCAAGCGGTATCATTACTTTTAAAAACTCATTGGAATTACAAGATACATTCAAATCTATTCCAATGGATAATATCTTAATTGAGACTGATAGTCCTTTTTTAGCACCCGTTCCTAAAAGAGGAAAAAAAAATGAACCATCATTCATTGATTTTACTGCTGCAAAATTAGCCGAAATTAAAAATATCTCCAAAGAGGATCTTATAAAAAAAACTACAGATAACTTTAATAAACTATTTTTTAATTGAAATTAATGAAATTTATTATTTTAGGCTGTGGCAGTTCAATGGGTGTACCAAGACCAGATGGTTTCTTTGGAAATTGTGATCCTAATAATAAAAAAAATTATAGAACAAGATGTTCAGCTTTAATAAAAACCACAGATGAAAATATTCTTATAGATACGTCTCCTGATCTACGTCAACAGCTTTTAAGACATAAAATAAAAAAAATTAATAAAGTGTTGTATTCTCATATGCATGGTGATCAAACTCATGGAATAAATGATTTGAGATCTTTTTATATAAACAGCAGAAAACAAATTGATGTATATGCTGATAAATATACTTCTAAATATCTTAACTCTACATTTTCTTATATATTTAAAAGTTATTCAAAAGAATATCCTGCAACATTAAAACTTAGTAAACTTCCAAAAAAAATATATACAAAACATAATAATAAAAAAATTGGTATTCAATCAATTATGGTTGAACATGGTAAAGTAAAGTCAAATTGCTTTATTATTAATAAAAAATTAGCTTATATAAGTGATGTAAGTAAAATTTATAACAATGATCATAAATATTTTCAAAATCTTGAATATCTAATCGTCGATTGCTTGTGGTACAATTTTCATCCATCACATTTTAATTTAGAAACTTCACTAGCTGTAATAAAAAAATTCAAACCCAAAAAAGCTATTCTTACTAATTTATCACCAGTATTAGATTATAAAGTGCTTAAAAAAATGATGCCTAAAAATGTTATTCCAGCACATGATGGATTAACATTAAACTTATAAGATATTTTCTATAGCTTTAATTATTTTTTTTGAAGTTGGTTTTGTAAATGACGCGAATGTGTCTTGAACTTTACCTTCTTTATTAATTAAAATTTTATGAAAATTCCACTTCGGTTCCGCTGATTTACCATGATTTTCTTTTGCCCATTTAAAAAGTTCATGAGCATTTTTGCCTTTTACCTCAGTCAATGTTGTCAGAGGGAAGTTAATATTAAAATTAACTTCACAGAATTCTTTAATATCTGCATTGTTATTTTTTTCTTGATTAAACGAATTAGATGGCACACCTAGAACAATCAAACCTTTTTCTTTATATAAATCCCACAATTCCTGCAATTCATCATATTGTTTTGTAAATCCACAATAGCTAGCTGTATTTACAACTAAAATAATTTTATTTTTATAATCTTCAAAGTTTATTGTTTCACCTGTTATACTTTCTATACTGAAATCATAAAACTTTTTTTCATAATTTGCTGTTGCAGAGGATTTAAATATAAACATAAGTATAGAAAATAGAAAAATTACTTTTCTCATTTGTTAGGTTTATTTGGTGTAAGTAATATTAAAAAATAACCAAATAAAGTTGATAACAACGATCCAGTTAATACACCAATTTTTACACCATCCATATATTGCATGTTTTCTACAAAAGCTAAATTTCCAACAAATAAACTCATTGTAAAACCAATCCCAGTAAGAACTCCTACACCATAAAAATTATACCAACTTGTATCATTTGGCATTTGTGCAACTTTTAATTTTATAGATACATAAGAGAAAGCAAAAACACCTAGTTGTTTACCAAGGAATAGTCCTAGGACTATGCCTAGGGGAACCTTATCAAGTAACGATGAGAACGATAAACCTTCTAGAGATACACCTGCATTCGCAAATGCAAATAGAGGCATTATTCCGAAAGCAACATATGGACTAATCGCATGTTCTATTTTTATTAATAAAGAAAAATCTTTTTCTTTTTTTCTATGAGGAATAGTCATTGCTAACAAAACTCCTGCAATAGTAGCATGGATCCCTGAGTTATGAGTGAAATCCCAAAGGAAGAGACCAACAACTAAATAAGGTAAGAACTTTTTAATATTGAATTTGTTAATTAACAACAAAACAATAAAAGCTAATAACATTAAAGTTAAATATTTAATGCTTAAATCACCAGAGTAGAAAAGGGCAATAATTACTATAGCTCCCAAATCGTCAATTATAGCCAATGCTGTTAAAAATACTTTTAATGACAAAGGAACTCTTTTTCCTAACAAAGATAAAACTCCTAAAGAAAAAGCAATATCAGTAGCTGAAGGTATTGCCCATCCATTCAAAGTTTCGCTATCGCCAAGGTTGATAAAAACATAAAATAATGCTGGTACTAGCATCCCCCCTACAGCAGCTATGATAGGTAAAAGAGCTTGTTTAATATTTGAAAGCTCCCCTTGTAAAAATTCTCTTTTAATTTCTAACGTGACGAAAAAAAAGAAAATTGCCATTAAGGCATCATTAATCCAATGTAATACAGATAATTTTAATCCAAAATTGTTAATACCTATGAATAAATATTTATTTAGAGTAGCAAAATATAAATCTGCTAGCCCTGAGTTACTTATAAATAATGCAATTATTGCAGCAAACAATAGAACTAAACCACTTGCTGCTTCTAGTTTAAAGAACCATTTAAATGGTTTTGTTATATAATTAATCATAAAAAATTAAACTAGGTCTATAATAAATAGTTTTAAATCTTGCAATGTTTCAAATAGGTTAAATAATATAATCTCTAATCTAGGAAACACATTAATTAGTGGGGTTTTTAGAGTATCAAGCAAAATAACTAATGCTATAAAAGATATAATAAATACAATTAAATAAGAGAAAAACTTACTTACCTTGCTTGATGTATTTTTAGATGCATTATTATTTTTTTGCTTTTCTGAAGTTTTTTCTTTTTTTTTGTAATTTATTTCAGTCGTAATTTTTTCTTCTTTTTTTTCAGCTTTAGTTTCAATTTCCTTGTTAAAAAGTTCCTCATTCAACCTTAATGCTTCATTATTTTCTTCTTCAATTTTATAAAACCAAATATGATTGCATGATCCACATTGCAAATCCCTGCCTTCATCAGGTATTAAAGAATTATCAATTTTAAATTGCTTGTTGCAATTTGGACAAGTGATTATCATGCTTCGTTATATACCAGATTTTAATCAAATTTCTTTTAATTTTGGCTTCTTTATACATTGAAATTATCAATAACTGCTGTATTAGTACTCGGATCGGAGTGTAGCGCAGCCTGGTAGCGCATCTGGTTTGGGACCAGAGGGTCGCAGGTTCGAATCCTGCCACTCCGACCATCAATTATGAAAAAAGCTATTATTTACATTCCAAATAAAAATCCGATGCAATCTGGATTAGCAAAAAATGATAAATGGATTTTAGAATTTAAAACAAAAGATCCAACAAAAAATCCTTTAATGGGCTGGGAGAGTTCATCCGATACCTATACAGAATTAAAATTAGAATTTTCTTCAAAGGAATTAGCAATTAACTATGCAAAAAAAAAGAAGATAGATTTTGAATTAATTGAGCCTCGTAAAAGAAAAACTGTAAAGAAATCCTACGCTGATAATTTTTTAAAGTAAATAATGTTTAGATTTTTTACACAACGAAATTGGTTTCTATGGTCATGGTTTGGTTCTGCAATTATTTTATCATCACTTTGGATACAGGTTAAAATTGATGTTAAAATAAATGAGTGGTTTGGTGAATTTTATGACATGATTCAAAAAGCGTTAGGTGCACCAAATTCTATTACTATAGAAGAGTATTGGGCCAGCCTATTGTCATTTATTACATTGGCTGCCATGTATGTAGGAGTTGCTGTCATAGTCAGTTTTTTTACTTCACACTATTTATTCAGATGGAGAACAGCAATGGTAGAATGGTACCACAGCGTATATGACAAAGCTCGAAAAATAGAAGGAGCTGCTCAAAGAGTACAAGAAGATACAATCAAATTTTCAAGAATAATGGAGTCACTTGGAACAAGTTTAATTGAAGCATTAATGATCCTGATTGAGTTTATGCCTATATTATTTGGTCTAAGCATTGGAATACCTATTTTCTTTTTTGGTGATTGGGATTATGGTTTAATTGTTGGTGCACTGATCTGGTCAGTAGGTGGCACAATATTTTTAATAGTCCTTGGTCTTATTCTAAGATTGGTTGGTGTTGAATACGATTTACAAAAAAAAGAAGCTGCATATAGAAAAATCCTTGTAATAGCTGAAGATGACGGAACTGTAAGACCAAAAACTATTGAAGAATTATTTGATGGTGTAAGAAGTATTCATTTTTTAAGTTATATCAGGTACTTATATTTTAATATTGGAAGAATTGCCTATCTACAAGCTAATGTTTTATCGGCATATGTATTTTTAGCACCTGCAATTGTTGCTGGCGCTGTTACACTTGGTGTTATGCAACAAATAATAAGAGCATTTGGAAGAGTAGAGGGATCAATGCAGTATATTTTAAAAGCATGGCCTACAATCATAGAGCTTGCTAGTGTGTATAAACGTTTAAGAGAATTTGAGTCAAAGATTAATACTCCAGAATCAATTGAAGAAAAAATTTAATGACTATTGACAAAAGTTTTGTAGATCAATTTATAAATGTATCTTCAAAAGCAGCTTTATCTTCTTCATATTTAGTTGGTAAAAAAGATAAAATTGCTGCTGATAAAGCTGCAGTAGATTCTATGAGATCAGAGTTAAATAAAATGAACATTCGGGGAGAAATAGTTATAGGTGAAGGTGAATTAGACGAAGCACCTATGCTTTATATTGGTGAAAAAGTTGGCAATAAAAATGGACCTGAACTAGATATAGCTGTTGATCCTTTGGAAGGTACAAATTTTGCTGCAAACAATCTTCCAGGAGCACTTTCAGTAATTGCTATTTCAGAAAAAAATAACTTATTAAATGCACCTGAAACCTATATGGAGAAAATTGCATCTAGTGTAACTGAAAAAAATATTATTGATTTAGATTATTCAGTCAAAAAAAATATTAGTAATTTAAGTGACTATTTAAATAAAAATCCTGAAAATATTACAGCATGTATACTTGATAGGCCTAGACATACTAAAATAATTGATGAACTTAAACAATTGAAAGTTAAACTGAAATTAATTTCAGATGGTGATGTATCCGGAGCTTTATTAGTTACAGACAATAAGCACAATGTTGATATATTTTTAGGAATTGGAGGTGGGCCGGAGGGTGTATTAGCTGCCTCGGCTTTAGATACTTTTGGTTGTAGTTTTCAAGGGAGATTTTTATTTGAATCTGATGAAGATAAATCAAGAGCAAGAAAAATGGGTATAAAAGACCTAAAAAAAAAATACGAATTAAATGAAATAGTTTCTGGTGATTCTATTTTTTGTGCAACTGGTATTACTTCTGGTGACCTAGTTTCAGGTATAGAAATTCAAGGTAATGAATTTATTTCAGAGACATTAGTTACACATAAATCATCTGGACTAAAAAAAGTCTTAAAACTGAAACAAAATATATAATGATAAGCTTGATTAATTATTGATTTTACAATAAAAAACAGCAATTTGGTCCCTTCGTCTATCGGTTAGGACACGTGGTTTTCATCCTCGAAAGAGGGGTTCGATTCCCCTAGGGACCGCCAAAAAACAATGTACCACTTTGTATATATCCTTAAAACAATGGACGGTTATATTAATAAAACATATGTTGGTTATACTACAGACGTAATTTCAAGATTAAAAAAACACAATTCATCAAAAGGAGCAAAATCTACCAGAGGTTATAAATGGAAAATAATTTACAAAAAAAGATTTTTATCAAAATCTAAAGCATTATCATTTGAATATAACCTTAAAAAAGATAGAAAAAAAAGGTTATCCATATTAAAAGAGTTAGAATAGATCGTGTATGAAAATAGCAACAATACTTCCATATAAGGAAAATTATACATATTCAAAAGCACAAGCAGCAGCAATATGGGTTTGTGATTTTTTTAAATATTCAAAATACCAAGATACAAATTTTATATTTGGAAATACCAGTACAAAAGATTACCTAACAAAAAATTATATAAATATTAAAATAAGCAATCTTAAGTCGAAACTGTCGAGTACAACTAAAGAATATTGTAAAAATATAATATATAAAATTAAAGATGAAAATTTTGACATTATTGAAATACACAATAGACCATTAATATTTAATTATTTAAAAAGAGAAGTAAATTCAAAATATATTTTATATTTTCATAATGATCCTTTATCAATGAATGGATCAAAAACATCAAATGAAAGGTTAAATTTACTTATAAGTTTAGACAAAATAGTATTTGTAAGTAAATGGGTCCAAGATAGATTTTTTATAGATTTAGATAAAAAACTTTCTGATAAAACAGAAATTGTTTACCCAAGCATTCACAAAATAAACAAAATAAATAAAAAAGACAAAAAAATTACATTTGTTGGAAAATTAAATACATCAAAAGGTTATGATATTTATAAAGATGCAATAACCAAAATACTAGATGAATATAAAGATTGGAAAGCTTATTCTATTGGAGATGAAGACAGAAAAAGACCTGTTATCAATCATCACAATCATCAAGAATTAGGTTTCCTTAAACATAAAGAAGTTTTGAATTTTTTGAATAAATCAGAAATTGCCGTTGTACCGTCTAGGTGGGAAGAACCTTTTGGCAGAACTGCACTTGAATCATCATCTAGAGCATGTGCAACTATTATATCAAATAGAGGTGGGTTGCCCGAAACTACTAACCACTGCATTATTTTAAAAAAATTAAATTCAAAAGAACTGTATAAAGAAATTAAAAAATTAATTTTAAATCCAAAAATAAGAAAAAAAATACAAAATAATGGTTTTAAGAATATTAAACATCTTGTTAAAAATAATTCTGAATTTATAGATAGAATAAGAGATAGTTTAATTCAAAATTTTAGCCTTAATTATATAAGAAATAAATTAAGAATTATAAATATATATAATACTGGACAAAAAAATTTCCATAGACTTTACAATATTTCATTGGGAAAGAAATTTACAAATGGTTTCATAAGAAATGGGCATGATGTTCTAGAAATTAGTGATCGTGATTTTATTAGGCAAAATAGAAATATATTCCAAGCAAAAAATATTGATAAATTTCAAAATTATTTAGTTAATACATCAAAAAATTATAATCCTGATTTAATTTTTTTTGGCCATACACAAAATATATCGCCTGAAACTATTAAAGAATTTAAAAATTTAAATGATAACTTGATAATTTCTCAATGGAACGAAGATCCAGTTATGAAAAGTTTAAATTATTCAAAAAAAAATATAGAAAATATTAATAAATATTCTGAAATAGTAGATCATAATTTTGTGACAACTCATCCAAGTGTTTTAAAAAAACAAAAAATTAATATAAAAAATTTACATTTTTTATTTATTCCAGTTGATAAAAATATTGAATGCTTTGATGTTTCGAAAAAAAATCCAATCAAAGACCTATTTTATGCAATGAGTCACGGCGTTAATAGAGCAACTCTTAAAAAAGGTAAAAATGACTCAAGAATACATTTTTTAAATAATCTTATAAAAAAATTAGAAAATATTGATTATGATTTTTATGGTTTTCAAAATAAAGAACCAATATGGGGTAACGATTTTTACAAAGCATTAATTAATTCAAAAATGGGATTAAATTTGAGCAGGGGACTCCCTACCAAACATTACTCAAGTAATAGAATAGCTTCTCTAATGGGTAACGGATTGCTAACATTTATTGATAAGAAAACAGAACTAGATGATATGTTTAATAAGAATGAAATAGTAATGTACGAAAACATACATGATTTAACAAATAAAATTAATTTTTATAAAAAAAATGATCATTTAAGATCGAAGATAGCATCAGCTGGACGAAAAAAATATTTTAAATTATTTAATGAACTAAAGACTACCAAATATATTATAGATAAATCTTTAGGAAAAGATGCTAATTTATATTAATTAAATTTTAACTTATTTATGAAATTTGATGAAAAATTAAAAAATAAATTTTTATTATCAAAAGGGTTAAATTTTTTTAAATTATTTTATTTTTTTAATCAAAAAATAAGATCTGTAAAAAAAATAAAAAAATCTTACTCAAGTAATTCTGTAGATTTAATTATAAATGAATTATTTAAAAATAAAAAAAAAGGTATTTACATCGATGTCGGGTGCAATCATCCGTTTATAGGAAATAATACATACAAACTATTTAAAAAAGGTTGGAGTGGCATCAATATAGATCTTGATTATACATTTATAGAATCATTCAATTTCTACAGACCAAACGATTATAATTTACAAATTGGAGTATCAGATAAGAATGGTGACCAAGAGATGTATTATCATCACGAAAGATCAGCAATAAATACATTAGATGTTAAACGAAGTAGTAAATCAATTTTAAAAAAAAATATAAAAACATTGACCTTAAACAGAATTATAGAAAATTCTAAATTTAAAAATCAACAAATAGATTATGTAAGTATTGACGTAGAAGGTTATGAACTAAATGTATTAAAAGGTTTTGATTTAAATAAATATAAACCTAAAGCATTAAGTATTGAGTATATTGATCCTAAAATGATTAAAGAGGAGTATTATCATCAAAATATCAATAATATTTTAAATTCTGATCTTTATAAATATATAACGAATTATGGTTACCATTTTGTTAACTGGTTACATTCTGATTTAATATTTGTATCAAAAGAAGTATTTACCGGTAAAATTTATTCAACAAATGTCTAATAAATTTTCTATAGTAATACCTACATTTGAAAATTCAGATTATTTAAATCTTTGTATAAATTCAATTTTAAAAAATTCTCATTTTTCACACCAGATAATAGTCCACATTAATGGGCATGATGAAAAAACAGAAAAAATTTTGTTAGATAAAAAAATTACATATACAAAATCGATTAAAAATATTGGTTTATGTAGTGGGGTGAACATTGCATCACAAAAAGTGAGTACGAATTATATATTATATGCTCATGATGATATGTATTTTTTGCCAGAATGGGATTTATTTCTCTATGAAGAAGTAAAAAAAATAAATCATAAAAACTTTTATTTATCAATGACTCACATATCACATATGAGTGGAGTTAAAGGTGACATGCAACATATTCAGTATAATTGTGGAACAAATATTCATGAATTTGATGAAAATAAACTTTTAGAGAATTTCAAAAATTTTGATTTTAGAAACATACAGGGTAGTCATTGGGCTCCTCATTTGATTCATATTGATTTATGGAAGAATGTAGGAGGTTTTAGTGAAGAGTTTAATCCTGGTTTTGCATCTGATCCTGACTTAAATATGAAGCTTTGGATGGAAAATGTAAGAATTTTTAAGGGTTTATCTATGTCAAGAGTTTATCATTTTGGCTCATTAACAACGCGTAAAAATAAAAAAATAATTCCAAATAAAGGTAAAAGGACTTTTTTATTAAAATGGAAATTTACAGTTGAATTCTTTAACAAATATTATTTAAAAAGAGGCACCATATATGATGGACCATTGAGTGATCCCAAAAAAAATTTCATTTACTTTATTGATTTATTTTTATGTAAATTAAAATTTTATTTAAACAGAGTATTCTAATGAAAAAGAAAATTATTGTACAAATAGCTGAGGGATTAGGAAACCAATTATTTATGTATGCACATGCTTATTCTATGGCAAAAAAACTAAATTATGAACTTTTTATAGATAATAAAAGTGGTTATTCCTTTAAAAAGAATACCCTAAGAAAACACCAAAAATATATGTTAGACTCATTCAATATTGAGCAAAATTATGCTCCAAATGACTTTATTTACGACAAATTACATAAAAAAATAAAAAAAAAGTTATTTACATTAATCGATAAATTCACAAATAAGAAAGTTTTTTTTAGTGAGAAATTAATAAAAAAAAACAATTCAAAAATAGTTAGGAATTATACCAATCTGTCAGAAATAAATTTTTCCAATAATATTTATGTTCAAGGAAACTTTGAAAATTATGAATATTTTAAAGAATATAAAAAAGAATTATCAAATTTTTTTATAACAAAAAATGAATTGATTAATCATAAAAACTTAATAGTTGAACAGTTAAGTAATAATAATTCAATTTCTATTCATATAAGAAGAAATAGGTTTTCAGATCAAATCGGGCTTACTGATACAGTAAAATACAAAGAAAAATCAGAAGTTTTAACCAACCAAATTATTGATTATATTAACAGATCAATAAATTTTATTGAAAAAAAAGTTCAAAATCCAAAATATTTTATTTGGACAAATGATTATGAAGATTTTGATCAATTATCAAATAAATTAATTGTAAAAAAATATCATTTAATTAATGAAAACGTAATTAACGATTTTGATCTATTTAAATATGCTAAACATTTTATTGTAGGACCTTCTTCATTTCACTGGTGGGGAGCATGGTTAAATAAAAATTCAGGTAAAATTTGTATAAGGCCTTCTAATTTAAATCCATCAAATAATGAAAATTTTTGGCCTAAAGATTGGATACCAATTTAATTTTTTATCATAAACTTTTTGTTTACAATATTAATTTTCAATCATATCTTAACTTTATTTAATGCATTATTTTTAAATATATTTGCTTCCCTAATATATCTTCTTACCATTTGTGTTGTTTTATGTCCTGTCATTGCCATTATACTTCTTTCATCTGCCCCAGATTCAGCAGCTACAGTTGCAAAACCTGACCTCAAACTATGACCTGCGAAATTTTTATTTTCAATACCTGCTAAATTCAAATATTCTTTAATTAATAACACTACAGATTGATCAGTTAATCTTTGATTGGTTAATGATAAACCTTTAGAAAATCTTCTGAATATGGGTCCTGAATTAATTTTAGAAATTTCTAACCATTTTTTTAAATTAGTAACAGGACAGTAAATATCATTTGTGAAGTAGGGTAGTCCTTTAACCATTCCGTCACCAAATTGATCAGTTTTTGATTTTTTAATTATGATTTTGAGCCCTTCAGAGACAAATTCTAAATCCTCATGATCAATTGAAATCAGTTCGGTTCTTCTAAAACCACCTCCAAAGCCAATCAAGATTAATGATTTATCTCTAAGTTTTTTTATTTCTTCAGTTTTTTGATCATTTATTACATTAATAATTAATTTTAAATGATTGATTAATAGAGGTTTTTTACCTTTTTGAATACTGCCTTTAACCCTTCTTATTCCCATTAAATTTTCAACTATAATTGGGTGTTTAGTGTCTAGATAATGACCCTTCAGCTTATGAACCATACTTATTGAAACTAATCTTCGTCTTAAAGTGCTTATTTTTGAATTTTTAGATAGATGGGTCAGGTATAAAGAAACTATTTTCGGTTCTGTTGGTAATGAATTTAATCCATGTTTTGCACAAAAAGCCCCAAAGTCTTTAAAGTCAGATTTATATGCTCTTAGAGTATTGTTCGCTTTAGAGCTTCTAAGGTTATTTAAAGTTGCCTCATGAAGCGATTTTAAGTCTGTAGTTAGTTCATTCATATTATTACTATTGATAACAATTAATTATCGTTAGTAATATATCAAGTATTTTATAATGTCAAATAAAAAAATTTATTAATTTAAAGGACAATTAATTACATTGTGTGAGCAATAAATATGAAATATTACTTAAAGATGGGTATAGACGGAGTAATTGAACCAATATATTTCTTAATAACATCTTTTGGTTTTGCAATATTAAGCTTTATTAATTATAGAAAATCTGGAAAAACTCTGGAAACTATTTATCTTTCAATTTTAACTGTTTTCTTTATAGTCTGCTTCATTATTTTAAATTTTTATTGATGAAAGGTACTAAATTTCAATTAAAAGTCTGGAATTACCTTAAAACTATACCAAAAGGAACTGTTAAAACCTATAAACAGGTAGCAATAGCTATAAAAAGCCCTAAATCAGCACGTGCTGTAGCTAATGCATGTGGAAAAAACCCTTATGCGCCCAAAATACCATGTCATAGAGTAATTCGGTCTGATGGAGGCCTTGGTGGGTACTCAGGCAGAGGTGGAATTAAGACAAAGCTGCGTTTATTGAGATCTGAAAAAGTTGATATTTAGTGGCTTTTTTGAACTATTTTATGGTCAAAAACACAAGTAAAATCAATGTTTTTTCAATATTTAAGGGTATTTTAGCATAAATAGTGTTATGCACCCTTCAGTTGTACTATGTATCGAGATATAACAAAATAAAGCACCTCTATGGCCGTTTAAAACATATATTCTATAACTGCATTGCTCTACTTTTCAATGATAACAAGGCTTATTTTAGTGTCTAATTTAAAAGAATTTTTTATGAATTTTTGTTCACCTACTCGCTTGCTTTAATAAGAATTTCGAATTTCGCGCATAACTTGCTTAAAAAACATTGGTATTAAACACTTTTAAGCATAGTGCTTTATTTTGTCTTTCAAGCTTGCTATTTTTGCCTTAGTTTATTTAAAAAAATATCTATTATTTCTAATTTTCTTGTATAAAGTCAATGATTTATTTTAATTTATATTAATTAATATAATAAATTTATATAATAATTACAATAGTTTATATTTATATATTAAAGTATTACATTATATATTGGTAAATTTTTATTTACTATTAGTTAGAACGAGTGAGCAAATATTCTCTTCTAGAAATATATAAACCACTGAGAACAATAATAAACAAACCTAAATAAGTCCAATTATCAGGTAACTCATGAAAGAAATAGTAACTAATTAGTATATTGGTAATTATCTCTGTATAGCCCAAAGGAGCTAATTTAGAGGCATCAGCGTATTTTAGTGATAATATGAGGAAAAGATGCGCTACAGAGGCTATAAGGCCGATTAAAGCCATTAAAATCCACTGATTTGACGTAGGATTAACCCAAACTGAGGGCATAAATAGGCTAATTATTATGGTTCCTATTAAACCTGATAGTAATAGGGTTAAAAGAGGATTATCAGAGGTACTGAGCTTCCTCGTTATAATAAGATAAAACCCATAGCAAATTCCATTACCTAAAGCAGCCATGGTAGCTAAATTAAGTTCTATAAAGCCAGGTCTGATTACAATTAAAGTTCCAATAAATCCTAATGATACAGCAGTCCATCTTTTCACCCCTACTTTCTCATTTAAAAAAAATGGAGATAAGGCTGTAACACAAATTGGAGCAACAAAAGCTAAGGTTAAGGCTTTAGGAAGTGAAATTTCCGATATTGCATAAAAGAATAAATAAGTAGAAAAAACAAAAATTAATCCTCTAATTAATTGAAGGGCTGGTTTTTTCGTCCAAACTAATGATTGCCTATAAAAGATAAGCATTAAGGATAATGTAAAGACTACAGTAAAAAAATATCTTGCCCACGTTATCTGTAAAACATCCATAGATGAGCTTAAATATTTAGCAAAAGCATCCATTACAGGAACAATCATCCAAGCTGATGCATTTAAAATTATAGCCTTCATAAAAGAAGGATATCTCTTAATAGAAGTATTTTAAAGCAAAGAATAATGTAATTGGAATAGTGAATAAGGACATGATTGTAGATACTACTATTGTGCTAGATATATTATCTACAATTTCTTTTGGAGAATACATGTGAGCAATCAAATAGCACAAGATTGCACTAGGCATACAAGATTGAATTAACAGAACACCAGCTGGTATACCTGATAAATTAAAAAATTTAATTACAGCAAATCCTATAATAGGACCTAAGATTACTCTTCCAAAAGAAGTTATTAAGGCATCTTTAAAAGAAAATACTTTCATTTGTGTAAGAGCCACTCCTAACGACATAAGGATCATTACAATCATACCATAAGCTAAAAGCATTACAGTATTTAATATAAATTGAGGAAATGGAATTTCAAAATACAAAAAGAGTACTGTTATTAAAATTGCGTAAAATGATGGACTTTTTAATATTGTTTTAAAATCAAAAGCTCTTTTTGCTAAAAAAATATTTAAAGTAAAGTGGAGTAAAACAATAAGAGATGAAATTGCAGCTGCTATCCCCATTCCTAATTCACCATAGGCAAATAAACAGATTGGAATACCCATATTTCCAGTATTTGGTAAAATAAAAGTTGGTAATTCACGAATATAATCTTTCTTCATAAGAACAAGAAAAATTAAACCTACAATCCCAAATAATGTTAATAAGATAATTGCGTAACCAAAATATTCACTAAATAACTCAAAAGTTACTCCACCTGCAGTAATGGCAAAAATAACGAGAGCTGGAGTTCCAAAATTACCAGCGTATGTAGTTATAAATGATGTATCAAAATCGGGATTTTTTTTACCCAAATGATATCCAAGACCTACTATTAGGAATACTGGAAATAAAACTTCAAAAAGTTTTAAATAAATTTCCATTAACCTAGCAATCTAATTAATGTTGGTATTTTTAAAATATTTTTATTTTTTTTGAAAATGGACAAGCAATTATGAATATTAGTTTCAGTTGTTTTATGAGTTATAATAACTATTGTTGCCTTATTGTTTTTCTTATCAGGTGTCTGTATTAACCTTTTAACTGAAATTTTGTATTTAGCTAAACGATTAGTTATTTCGGATAATACACCAGGCTTATCTTTTACTTCAAATCTTAAATATAATGAATTTACATAATTATTTACATTATATGGCTTTAAAGATTTGAGCTTATAAACACTAACACCAAATGGTTTTTTTATATTTCCACGCAAAATTGATAATAAATCAGAAAGTAATGATGAAGAAGTAGGACCTGGACCAGCTCCCTCCCCTTGTAATACACTTTCTCCAACAGGTTTACCTTGCAGAATTACTGCATTCATTACACCGTTAACATTACCAATATAAGATTTTTTACTAACCAAACATGGATGAACGGTTTCAAAAAGATGATTATTCTTTAACTCAGAAATTCCCAACAGCTTTATTCTTAAATCTAATTGATTTGCAATTTTAATATCTTTTAATTCAATTTTTTCTATTCCTTCCATTAAACATTTATGTTTTGAAATTTTACTGTTAAAAGCTAATGCAGACAAAATTCTTACTTTGGCGAACGCATCAAAACCATTTAAATCTAATTTGGGATTGCCAGGTTCGGCATAACCAAGTATCTGTGCTTTTTTTAAAACATCAGCAAAATTTTCATTTGAATTTTCCATTTCAGATAAAATATAATTCGAGGTACCGTTCAGAATTCCATAAACCTTTGATAGTTTATTTGTTGCTAATCCTTCTTTAATTGATCTTAATATTGGAATACCTCCAGCAACTGATGCTTCAAATTCTAAATTAACTTTATTTTTTTCTGCTAGTTTTGCTAATTCATTACCATGTTTTGAAATTAAGGCTTTATTAGGTGTGATAACATGGATTTTATTTTTCAAAGCAGTTTCTACAACTTTTTTTGAAATACCATCAGATAAACCTATGGCTTCAAATAGTATATCAATTTTATTTTTC
>CACEJN010000004.1 GCA_902559935.1 uncultured Pelagibacteraceae bacterium
TTCAGAAGAGACTTCAATCATCTTTAAACTTCTAGAAAGACTGCTATTATGGTTGCTTGAAATTTCTGAGATAAATACTGTCATTAAAATTTATTTTTTATTTTTTTTGAGTAATAATTTATTTTTACATTATTTATAATTTTTTTTGCTAATAAAATACCCTTTTTTTTGTTAGGTGATTTAACAATAACATGCCCAATTCTTGATGCATGGGAATCTATTTTCTCATTTAATTTGCTTTTGTTTTTAAATATTTTAAAGGAAATAATGTTTTTATTTTGCAAAATTGATTTATTTTTAAATTTAATAGATTTAATCCTCATCTCTTTTGGAAAAAGATATCTTTGAACAATATTTTTTTTATATTTAGGAAAAATTTTTTTTTTATCCGTTTCTATACCGAGTGAGTTGTTAATGACATATTCAACAATATTTACTCCTGTAGAATGAGGTATTGTTATTGAAGAAAGCCATCCACCACTTAAACGAGTTGCAACTTCTAGTAAGTAAATTTTATTTTTGTTAATTACAAGATCTCCTTTTAATGTTGCATTTTTTAATTTTAATTTTTTTGAAACTTTTGAAAGAATCTTGTTAATTTCAAAATTATATTTGTCTCCTATTTTACTTGGGGTTGATCCTCCATTTTCAATTACAAATGGTCTATATTTTTTTATAAATTCATAATTTCTATCAAAAGAACAAAGGTGTACATATTTACCATTGTGTACAATACCTTCTGTGCTTAATTGAGGCCCTTCAATATATTCTTCTGCTATTAAATGTTTTTTTTTTGAGTATTTAATACAATAATTAAATGCCCATCTTAAATTAGTTTTATTGTTTAGAAGAATTACACCTCTGGCACCACTATTATCAACTGGCTTTATAATAAATTTTTTTTTATTACTTTTTACTAAATGATTTAATTGTGAAAAATTTTTAATTTTTTTAAAAAAAGGGATATTGAAATGATTTTTAAGTTCCTTTTTAAATAAGAGTTTATCTGATGTAATTTTTGCACTCTTTAAAGGAATAGAGTTAATTTTAAAATATTTACAAAGTCTTGTTGCAATGTAAGAAATATCTCCAAAAGGTAAAACTCCATCAATTTTAGTTTTTATTTTTTTTACATTTCTTAAAATTTCTGAATAATTGTGAATACTTGCTTTAACAAAATGATCTGCATACTTTAATCCAGGTGCATTAGGGTTTTTATCGACTGCAATAATATTGCAATCAAATTTCTTTAATATCAAATAATTTTCTATAGATTCTATGCCGGCACCTAATGTAAGCAAATTTTTTGGCATAGTAAATTTATATTTCTTTATTTACTCTTTCAATTACATCACTTGTAAAAATATAATCATCTAATCTAGCCAAATTATTATTGTTACTATTTAGATAAATCTTGTCGAAGAAAGCCTTAAAACTTTTATATGCATATCCAGAAAAATTATTTTTATTAAAAAAGGTAAAATAATTATTAGGCTCTTTATAACCTTTATTATCATATATACTCATTCCTCTAAAAGCTTGATCAGAATAAATATGAAATTTATTAGTTATTACTTCAATATTTTGCCTACTTTTTTGAAAAAAATTTAAAGGTTCCATCCAATTACAATTTATAGTTACTAATATTGTTTTTTTATTTTTTTTAAATTTCAATAAAACTGTCACAGCTTCATATATCCTTTTTTCTCTATTTTTTTTTCTTATAGCTTCAGCCTTTAAAATATATTTTTTGGGTTTAAACCATAAATTTATTAGATCTAGATAATGTGGTGCTAAAAATTGAAATGGGTTAGTTTTATGAGCCCATTTAGCAAAATTTATATTTGGAATATTTGATGGTTGAGAGTAATTTATAACAATTTGGTAATTCAGATTTAAATTTTTAGATATTGTATTACCTATACTTAAATTTGCTTTATCAAATCTTTTATGAAACTCAACATAAACAGGGGTTTTATTTTTTTTTGATAATTTTATTATTTTTTTACATTCTAACAATTTTTGTCCAAAAGGTTTTACACAATAAATTGGTATTTTTTTTTTGAGAATAATATTAGAGTAAAAATAATGATATTCTTCAGGAGTTGCAATTATACATGCGTCATAATTATTATTTATTTGTTTGGGTAAAATAAAACTGTAATCTAATTTCTGTTTAAAATAAGAAATATGTTTTTTTATAAGATTATGTTTTTTTCTTAATTTTTTTTTGTCTTTAATTAGAAAATTTAATTTAAAATTTTTAAAATTGATTTTTTCCTCTTTTAGCCATTGAATAGTTGATGACAATATACTCCCTAGATTTTTTTCATCTCCTAATGTGTAATACCCGGTTCCAATAATTAATAATGATTTATTTTTTTTCATTTAATCAATATTTTATATACGTTAACAAAAATTTTTTTCAGTGCATAAATCAAGCCAATTGAGCTATTAGTACTGGTCAGCTACATGCGTTACCGCACTTCCACACCCAGCCTATCAACGTGGTGGTCTACCACGGCTCTATAGGAAGAACTAGTTTTGAGGTGAGTTTCCCGCTTAGATGCTTTCAGCAGTTATCTCGTCCATACTTAGCTACCCGGCACTGCAGCTGGCGCTACAACCGGTCCACCAGTGGTATGTTCAACCCGGTCCTCTCGTACTAGGGTCAACTCCTCTCAATTCTTCTACACGCATAGCAGATAGGGACCGAACTGTCTCACGACGTTCTGAACCCAGCTCACGTACCACTTTAATTGGCGAACAGCCAAACCCTTGGGACCTGCTCCAGCCCCAGGATGTGATGAGCCGACATCGAGGTGCCAAACACTGCCGTCGATATGAGCTCTTGGGCAGTATCAGCCTGTTATCCCCGGCGTACCTTTTATCCGTTGAGCGATGGCCCTTCCACTCAGAACCACCGGATCACTATGACCGACTTTCGTCTCTGCTCGACTTGTCAGTCTCACAGTCAGGCAGGCTTATGCCATTGCACTCTACGAACGATTTCTGACCGTTCTGAGCCTACCTTCGCACGCCTCCGTTACTATTTGGGAGGCGACCGCCCCAGTCAAACTACCCACCATACAATGTCTTGATGCCGGATAACGGCGATCAGTTAGATACCAAGAAAAACAAAAGAGGTATTTCACTGGTGACTCCACAAAAGCTGACGCCTTTGCTTCAATGTCTCCCTCCTATGCTAAATATGTTTTTCCTAATACCAATGTAAAGTTGCAGTAAAGGTGCACGGGGTCTTTCCGTCTAACTACGCGAACTCCGCATCTTCACGGAGAATTCAATTTCACTGAGTTGATGTTGGAGACAGCGGAGAAATCGTTACGCCATTCATGCAGGTCGGAACTTACCCGACAAGGAATTTCGCTACCTTAGGACCGTTATAGTTACGGCCGCCGTTTACTGGGGCTTCAGAAGTTAGCTTGCACCAACCGCATTAACCTTCCAGCACCGGGCAGGCGTCAGACCCTATACATCCACTTACGTGTTAGCAGAGCCCTGTGTTTTTGATAAACAGTCGCTTCTCCCTGGCTTGTGCCACCCTCTAATAGTTGCCTACTAAAAGGTCTTCCTTATCCCGAAGTTACGGAAGTATTTTGCCGAGTTCCTTCAACATCATTCTCTCAAGCGCCTAAATATACTCTATTAATCCACCTGTGTCGGTTTAGGGTACGGTCTAATGATGGAGCTATTTCTTGGAACCTTTTCGCGGCAAGCTCAATCCATTAAGAACTCACAACTTACAAGATCCGTCACTACCATCTGGTTAAGGAATATTAACCTTATTTCCATCGACTACGGCTTTCGCCCTCGCCTTAGGTGCCGACTAACTCTGCGCGGATTAACCTTGCGCAGAAACCCTTGGATTTTCGGCGAAGAAGTTTTTCACTTCTTTTATCGTTACTTATGTCAGCATTC
The DNA here is from genome assembly GCA_902559935.1 of uncultured Pelagibacteraceae bacterium. Taxonomy (GTDB): domain Bacteria; phylum Pseudomonadota; class Alphaproteobacteria; order Pelagibacterales; family Pelagibacteraceae; genus Pelagibacter. The sequence continues at coordinate 3,940 of CACEJN010000004.1, forward strand.
GCACTTCTGATACCTCCAGGATCCCTCACGGGTATCCCTTCACAGGCTTACAGAACGTTCCGCTACCAGTTATAATTTTCGAAAAAATTATAAATCCACAGATTCGGTATATGATTTTAGCCCCGTTACATCTTCGGCGCAGAAACTCTATTAGACCGGTGAGCTGTTACGCTATCTTTAAAGGATGGCTGCTTCTAAGCCAACCTCCCGGCTGTTAAGGAATTTCCACATCCTTTCACACTTAATCATAATTTGGGGACCTTATCTGGTGGTCTGGGCTCTTTCCCTCTCGACCATGGACCTTAGCACCCACAGTCTGTCTGCTGAAGAACAACATTTAGCATTCGGAGTTTTATTAGGTTTGGTAAGAATCTCTTCCCCCTAGCCCATTTAGTGCTCTACCTCTAAATGTCTATTTATTCAACGCACTACCTAAATAGTTTTCGCGGAAAACCAGCTATCTACGAATTTGGTTGGCCTTTCACCCCTTACCACAAGTCATCCAAAGACTTTTCAACGTCAACTGGTTCGGTCCTCCGGTAAGTGTTACCTTACTTTCAACCTGCTCATGGTAAGCTCATTCGTTTTCGGGTCTAATTCATTAAACTAATCGCCCTATTAAGACTTGCTTTCGCTGCGCCTACACCTAGATGGCTTAAGCTTGCTTAATAAATTAAGTCACTGACCCATTATACAAAAGGTACGCCGTCACTCTAAAAAGAGCTTCGACTGATTGTAGGCATGCGGTTTCAGGTTCTATTTCACTCCCCTAATAGGGGTTCTTTTCACCTTTCCCTCACGGTACTAGTTCACTATCGGTCACTGAAGAGTATTTAGGCTTAGAGGGTGGTCCCCCTATATTCGAGCAGGATTTCACGTGTCCCGCTTTACTCAAGAATTTTGTTAAACATTACTCATACGGGACTATCACCCTCTATGGTTAGCATTTCCAAACTATTCAAATTTTTTTAACAAAACTACTGGCCTAGTCCGCGTTCGCTCGCCACTACTAACGGAATCTCAATTGATTTCTTTTCCTCTGGTTACTTAGATGTTTCAGTTCTCCAGGTTGTCTCTTTAAACCTATGTATTCAGTTTAAAGTACCACATTAAAGTGGTGGGTTTCCCCATTCGGAAATTTTCGGATCAAAACTTACATACAGCTCCCCGAAACTTATCGCAGTATATCACGTCCTTCATCGGCTTTCAGTGCCAAGGCATCCACTACACGCCCTTAAACGCTTGATTTATGCACAGAAAAAAATTCTGTGTTGAATCAAATTTTTATTTTGAACATTAGCTAATAACATTACTAATGTTCGGATATAGATATTGATATTAATTATTATTTATTCACAATTTTTATAACTAAGTGTTTTGGTGGAGGATAGCGGGATCGAACCGCTGACCTCCTGAATGCAAATCAGGCGCTCTCCCAGCTGAGCTAATCCCCCATGATCTTAAATTGGTGGGCCGAGAAAGACTCGAACTTTCGACCCCACCCTTATCAAGGGTGTGCTCTAACCAACTGAGCTACCGGCCCCCATGCAAGAGAAACACTACTTTAAGAAGAGAAATGAGGACGGTCAACATTACCTGTATATTATTTAGAATGAAATTTAAATTTCATTCATCCTTAGAAAGGAGGTAATCCAGCCGCAGGTTCCCCTACGGCTACCTTGTTACGACTTCACCCCAGTCGCTGACTATACCGTGGTCAAGGGTTTGAAACCTTGCCTTAAGGTAGAACCAACTCCCATGGTGTGACGGGCGGTGTGTACAAGACCCGGGAACGCATTCACCGTGGCACGCTGATCCACGATTACTAGTAATTCCAGCTTCATGCACTCGAGTTGCAGAGTGCAATCCGAACTGAGGTATCTTTTAAGGATTTGCTTAACTTCGCAGTTTTGCTTCCTGTTGTAGATACCATTGTAGCACGTGTGTAGCCCAACACGTAAGGGCCATGAGGACTTGACGTCATCCCCACCTTCCTCCAGCTTATCACTGGCAGTTCTTTCAGAGTGCCCAACTAAATGATGGCAACTAAAAGTGAGGGTTGCGCTCGTTGCGGGACTTAACCCAACATCTCACGACACGAGCTGACGACAGCCATGCAGCACCTGTGTTTCGTCCGGCCGAACCGAAAACTTTAATCTCTTAAAGTCGCGACGAACATGTCAAGTGTTGGTAAGGTTCTGCGCGTATCTTCGAATTAAACCACATGCTCCACTACTTGTGCGGGTCCCCGTCAATTCATTTGAGTTTTAACCTTGCGGTCGTACTCCCCAGGCGGTGTGTTTATCGCTTTCGCTGCGACACTGAAAATAAATTTCCAACGTCTAACACACATCGTTTACGGCATGGACTACGAGGGTATCTAATCCTCTTCGCTACCCATGCTTTCGTTCCTCAGTGTCAGTAATGATCCAGAAAGCTGCCTTCGCAATTGGTATTCTTTCTAATATCTACGAATTTCACCTCTACACTAGAAATTCTGCTTTCCTCTATCATACTCTAGCTGAAAAGTTTTGATGGCAGTTCCAGAGTTAAGCTCTGGGATTTCACCACCAACTTTTTCAACCACCTACGAACTCTTTAAGCCCAGTAATTCCGAACTACGCTAGGTCCCTTCGTATTACCGCGGCTGCTGGCACGAAGTTAGCCGGACCTTCTTATTCGGGTACAGTCATTTTCTTCCCCGACGAAAGAGCTTTACAACCCAAAGGCCTTCTTCACTCACGCGGCATCGCTGCATCAGAGTTTCCTCCATTGTGCAAGATTCCCCACTGCTGCCTCCCGTAGGAGTTTGGGCCGTGTCTCAGTCCCAATGTGGCTGATCATCCTCTCAAATCAGCTATTGATCACAGTCTTGGTAGGCCATTACCCCACCAACAAACTAATCAAGTGCAGGCTCATCCAATGGTGCATAAAGCTTTCTCCGTAAAGACTTATCCGGTATTAGCACAAGTTTCCTCGTGTTATTCCAGGCCAAAGGGCAGATACCTACATGTTACTCACCCGTCTGCCACTAAGTATTGCTACTTCGTTCGACTTGCATGTGTTAGGCGTGCCGCCAGCGTACGTTCTGAGCCATGATCAAACTCTCAAGTTTAAAAACGGCGCACACTAGCTTCCATATAAATTCTAAGAATAAAATTTATATGTGATTGAAGTGTGTACGACAAATTTTTGGTAACCTTAACCGTCCACACTTCTCTTCTTAAATTTTTACGTTTTAAATAGCTAATTGAGCAAAAAAGGCTCAATAATCCTCACTAATTTATTGTTTAAACAATAATTTTATTGAGAAAGTTCAGTGCTTATAGGCTAAAATTAATGGAAATCAAGCATTTAAGAACAAAAAAAATTAAAGAAATACAGTATTTTAAAGGGTTTTTTTTGATTTTTGTCTACCCCTAAACTATTAATTGAATGACTATTTTAAATTTATGCTAAAAAATTTGCAAAATAAAATTAAAAAAAATTTTGAAATTTTTGGACTCTTAATCTTAATTTTTTTTACAGCTACTTTTACAAGCTATTTTAACTATAAAAAAAATTTAAATATTAAAGCTTACAATAATTTTATTGATAACATTTATTTAAAAAAAACTTTAAGTCACATAATAGACAATCTTGAACCAAAATATAAAAAAATTAAACATAAGATTAGAGCTGGAGAAACTTTTGATAAAATATTAGAAAACTATTCAATTGAAAAATCTGAAATAAATAAAATTAAGAATTCCCTTAAAAAAAAAGTTAATCTTAATAAATTAAATACAAAACAGATAATCCAATTTAGTCTTGATAAAACAAACAACAAGATTGAAGAATTTATATATCAAGTTTCAAACACTCAAAAGATTTATCTAAAAAGAAACATTCAACAAGATAATTTTAGCAAAGAGGTTGTGTCGATTAAATTAGAAAAAGAAGTTATTTATAAAGAAAACTTAATTGACCAAAGTTTATACAAAGCTGCTACTGATCAAAAAATACCAGCAAATATAATTATCGAATTTGCGGGAGTTTATGGGTTCCAAGTTGATTTTCAAAGAGATATTCGAAAAAATGATAAATTTCAGATTATGTATGAAATTTTCTTAAATGAAAAAAATGAGATTGCTGAAACTGGAGAAATTCTTTTTGCAAACCTTAAGCTAAGTGGACAAGATAATAATTTATATTATTTTGACTACAATGATAGTCAAGGGCACTATGACAAAAATGGTAAAAGTGTTAAAAAAGCTTTAATGAAAACTCCAATTAATGGAGCAAGGCTCTCTTCAGCATTCGGAATGCGAAAACATCCTATTGATGGTTACAACAAAATGCATCGAGGAACAGATTTTGCTGCCCCCATGGGAACTCCTATAATGGCGTCAGGCGATGGGATTATTAAAAAAGCTGGATGGTGTGGTGGAGGTGGTAACTGTGTAAAAATTAAACACAACTCAACATATCAAACTGTTTATGCTCATATGTCAAAATTTGCTAGAGGTATAAAACCTGGAGTAAGAGTTAAGCAGGGTCAAACCATTGGTTATGTTGGATCTACAGGTAAATCTACTGGCCCACATTTACATTATGAGGTGATTGTAAATGGAAAAAAAGTTAATTCACAAAAATTAAAACTACCCTCTGGCAAAATCTTAAAAGGTAAAGAAAGAAAATTATTTGAAACTAAGAAAATTAAGCTAGACGTTCTTAAATCAGAAAAAATACTTGGAATAAATTAAATTATTTCTAGTTGAGACTTAGAATCTTTTTGGATTTTATTTTCATCATTAGGTTTATTTATAAGATCTTTATTAGGATTTTTTTGAGTATTTTCTGTATTTTCTTCAGAAATTTCAGAATTATTTTCAGATTTATTTTCTAAAAATTTCTCTTTTCTCAAACTTTCTCTTTCATTAAGTATTCTTGTGAAGTGATCTGCGTGCTGTAAATAATTCTCTGATAAAATTTTATCACCATTTGATAGAGCCTCTCTAGCTAAATCGTTGTATTTTTCAATTAATTTTGGAGCGTTATGATTATTTCTTCCTGGTGCCTTTCTTTTAAAATTTTCATTATTTGAAAAGTTAGAGGTAAATTTTGAATTATCACCACTTGATTTGAAATTTCTTGTATTTCTTCTAAAACTACTTCTTCTATTATTGTTATTATTGTTATTTCTGAATGTTACCATGATTTAATTGATTATATTTTTGTACTAACTATACACCTGTCATTATTTGCAAGATCTTTTTGAGTACTATCTATATAAAAACCTTCTTTTTTTAATAAATTAATAACTTTATTTTTTTGATCAAATCCGATCTCTAAAATAAGTTTGCCATTTTTTTTTATCAGTTCAGAGGATTTTTTAATTACTTTTCTGATTTCTGATAAACCATCTAATCCACCATCTAACGCTAGTCTTGGCTCAAACTCAGCAACATCTCTATCCAAATATTTTAATTTGCATGTTTTAATATAAGGAGGATTAGAAACAATTAAATCATATTTACCTAAATTGAATTTGTCAACATCTGATTTGTATAATTTCAATCTAGAACTAACTTTATGAGCTATTGCATTTTTTTTACTTATAATTAAACATTTTTTACTTAAATCTATACCAGTTCCACGAAAATTTTCTCTCTCCTTTAAAATTGATACGATAATACAGCCTGAACCAACACCTATATCTAAAATATTAATTTTACTTTTTTGTTTTGTTAACCTTAATATATTTTCAACAACCAGCTCTGTATCAGGCCTTGGTATTAAAATATCTTTTGTAATAAAAAAATCTGAATTCCAAAAAGATTTGTTTTTAGTTAAATATGCTACTGGGTTTCCTAAAGATCTTTGTTCAATTAAATTATAAAAATTATTTAAATCATTTTTATTAATAGAATTACTAGAATTAAGCAAAATATAATCCCTATCTTTATTAATCGTTTTTGCCATTAAAATTTCAGCATCTAATAACGGGTTAGTTATAAATTTTCTCTTTAAAATTTTTGAACCCTCATTAATAGCCAAATTAATATTCATACATTATTTTAAGTTGCTAAGACTTTCCTCCTGCGCTTGTAGTGTCAAAGATTCAATCATTTCGTCAAATGCTTCTCCTTCTAAAAATTCATCTAATTTATGAAGAGTTAAATTTATTCTATGATCTGTAACTCTTCCTTGAGGAAAGTTATAAGTTCTTATTCTTTCTGATCTGTCTCCTGTGCCAATTTTTGTCTTACGGTCTTGAGATCTTTCTTGATCTATTCTTGACCTTTCCAATTCATATAAACGTGCTCTCAAAATTTTCATTCCTTTAGCTTTATTTTTATGTTGTGATTTTTCATCTTGTTGAGATACACTTAAACCAGTCGGGATGTGAGTAATTCTTACAGCACTATCTGTCGTATTAACAGATTGTCCACCTGGTCCACCTGCTCTAAATACATCTATTCTTAAGTCAGAATCATTAATTTTTAAATCTACCTCTTCTGCTTCAGGTAAAACAGCTACTGTTGCTGCTGATGTATGAACTCTTCCTTGAGTTTCGGTATCTGGAACTCTCTGTACTCTATGAACTCCACTCTCATACTTTAGTGTTGAATAAATATTAGTACCTTTAATTGAGGCTATAACTTCTTTTAAACCTCCTGCATCACTTCTAGATATTGAGATTAATTCTAAAGACCATTTTTTTTTGTGACTAACTTTTTCATACATTTTAAATAAATCTGATGCAAATAAACTTGCTTCTAATCCGCCTGTCCCTGCTCTTATTTCAATAATAGCATTTTTTTTATCTGCTTCATCTTTTGGTAACAAAAATAATTTTAATTTTTTTTCATTAGCTTCATATCGATTTTGTAAATCTATCAATTCTATATCTGCCATTTTTTTTAACTCTCCATCGGAAGAACTATCATTTAATATTTTCTCCAATTCTTCTTTTTCAGTTTGAAAAGAAATGTAATCTTTGGCACTTCCAACTATCTCATTTAAATCTGAGTATTCTTTTGATTTTTCGGCAAATAACTTGTTATCTAATCCACCAGTGGATAAATCTTTTTCTATAGATGAATGTCTTATTATTAATTCCTCAACTGTTTTTAAGGGTATCATAATTAGTTCTCTAGTTCAGATGCTTTTTTCTCAACTTCGCTTACAACCGTATTAATTATGTCATCAGTCAAAACTTTTTCATTCTGAACACCGGATAAATAAAGCATATTATTTCCTTTTCCCCCTCCGGTAATTCCTATATCTGTCATTGCAGCTTCTCCTGGTCCATTAACAACACAACCAATAATTGACAGTGTTATTGGAGTTTTTATATGGGCTAATTTCTCTTCCAATATTTTGACAGTATCGATTACCTGAAATGCTTGTCTTGCACAAGAAGGGCAAGAAATGATCTTTACTCCTCTATTTCTCAGATTTAGTGATTTTAATATCTCATTACCAATTTTCACCTCTTGAGTTGGGTTGTCAGATAAAGAAATTCTAATAGTATCTCCAATTCCATCCATTAATAAACTACCAAGCCCTATGGATGATTTTATGCTACCAGATACAAAACTTCCTGCCTCTGTAATTCCAAGGTGTAAAGGATAATCTATAACTTTAGATAGTTGTCTATATGCTGCTATCGAAAGGAATACATCTGATGATTTGACACTTATCTTAAAATTTAAAAAATCTTTATCTTCTAAAATTTTTATATTTCTTAAAGCACTTTTAACTAATGCCTCTGGACAAGGCTCTTTAAATTCCTCTAAAATATCTTTTTCCAGAGAACCTGCATTTACTCCAATTCTTATTGAACAATTATTATTCTTTGCTGCTTTCAATACCTCGTGTATCTTTGTTTCATCTCCAATATTTCCTGGATTAATTCTTAAACAGCTAGCTCCATTTTCTGCTGCCTCAATAGCCCTTTTATAATGAAAATGTATATCTGCAACTACTGGTATTGATACATGTTTTATTATTTCTTTTAATGCTTTTGAAGAGTCCTCATCTGGACAAGACACTCTTACAATATCAGCACCTTCCTCAGCTATATCATTAATTTGTTTTATGGTTGCTTTAACATCTGTAGTTAAAGTATTCGTCATTGATTGAACAGAGATTGGATTGTCGCCCCCAATCTTTACATTTCCAACATTTATTACTTTTGTTTTTCTTCTTTTAATATCTCTAAATGGTCTTAAACTCATTATAATTAATCTAATTTAAATTCTTTATGTAAAGCAGCTATTGCTCTTTTAACATGCTTAACAGAAACTAGAACAGAAATTTTTATCTCTGAGGTAGAAATAACCAAAATATTAATTTTTTTTGAGGCTAGTGCCTGGAACATTCTATATGTTATACCTGGAGTCGTTATCATACCAACACCGATGATTGAAACTTTAGAAACACCTTTATCAAAAGATAACTTTTTAAAAGATATTTTTTTATTTTGTTTAATTAATTTTTCTGTTTTTTTTAAATCATCAGCTTTTATAGTAAATGTAAGATCTGTCTCTTTTCCATCTAAAGATATATTTTGAACCACCATATCTACATTGATAAGATTTTTCGATAGTGGTTTAAAAATAGAAGCAGCAACACCAGGTCTATCTTTTACTCCTACAATTGTAATTTTAGCATCATTTTTTGTTGATGAAATTCCAGTAATAATTTGGTCACTAAATGCTTTTTTAGAATTTGTTATTAAGGTACCAGATTTTGATACAAATGAAGATTTTACTTTAACATCAATCTTATTCAGCTTTGCATCCTGAACCGATGTAGGCTGCATTACTTTTGAACCGAGAGATGCCATTTCTAACATTTCGTCATAAAAAATTTTTTTAATTTTTTTTGCTTTTTTATACTGCCTTGGATCAGTAGTATAAACTCCATCTACGTCAGTATATATTATGCACTCATCAGCTTTAATAAATTTTGCGAGCATAATTGCAGTTGCATCAGACCCGCTTCTTCCGATTGTTGTTATTCTTAAATCTTTACTTACACCCTGAAATCCTGTGATTATAGGTATTCCATCTGAATTTATATATCTATTTAGTTCCTTGATACCTAGTGAACTAATCCTTGCACTTGAATGAGGACCATCTGTTAAAATAGGTAATTGCCATGATGTCCAAGATCTCGATTTAAACCCATTATGTTTTAGTCTACCAGCAATAAGTGCACATGATGCTTGCTCTCCAGTCGAAACTAATGCATCATATTCTGCTGTATCAAAATTGCTACTTATAAGTTTAGATTTATTAACTAACTCATTTGTCACACCACTCATTGCCGACGAAACAACTACTACCTTATTTTTTTTCTTTTTGTAAAAAGCAATAATTTTGCATACCTTTTTAATTCTATCTATAGTTCCTACAGATGTTCCACCAAATTTTAATACGATAGTTTTCATGCTAGCTTTAATTATTAATATTTAATAAATAATGGATAAAATACATCTAAATTATTATGTCAACTATTTATCACAATGACTAGTGTAAATAAAAAAGAAATAGATAAATTTTCTAAAATGGCCAATGAATGGTGGGATCCAGAGGGTAAATTCAAACCACTTCATAAATTTAATCCAACAAGAATAAAATATATAAAAGAAAATATTATTAATAATTTCAAATTAAAAAATAAATCCAAACCTTTATCAGGAATAAAAATTTTAGATATTGGATGTGGTGGAGGATTGTTATCTGAACCAATGTCAAGAATGGGTGCTAATGTAACAGGTATTGACGCATCTGATAAAAATATAAAAATTGCAAAACTTCATTCAAAAAAAAATAAGCTAAAAATTAATTATTTATGTTCATCACCAGAAAAACTAAAAATTGAAAAAAAATTTGATGTCATTTTAAATATGGAAATTGTTGAACACGTGGAAGATATAGATTTTTTTCTAAAGTCATGCTCAAAGCTTTTGAAAAAAAATGGACTAATGTTTGTTGCAACAATAAATAAAACTTTGAAATCTTATGTTTTTGCGATTGTTGGAGCAGAGTATGTTTTAAGGTGGCTACCAATTGGAACACACGAATGGGAAAAATTTGTTAAGCCTGAAGATCTTAAGAAAATTTTGATGAAGTATGATTTATCTCTCAATAAATTAGAAGGTATGAACTTTAATATTTTTAAGGATGAATGGAGTATCTCTAAAGATTTATCCGTAAATTACATAGCAAAGTTTATTAAATACTAATTTTCTTTTTCATCTATCCAAGGAATCATCTGAGCATCTATACCTTCTTCTTTTAATTCTTTTAAATCTTCCTTTGATGCACTACCGTAAATACCCTTTGATTTTTTTTTACCATTATAATGAATTGATCTAGCCTCATATGCAAAATTATCACCAACATAATTAAAATTATCTTTAATAAATTTTTGATAATCTTTTATAGTTTTTTTTACTTTATTATACTTTTCTAAGTTTAATTTTTCATCAGTTTTTGATTTATGACTTATTAGCTGAGGTGCCATAATTGTTTTTTCAACTTTTTCTGAATTACAATTATGACAATTCAAAAGCTTTTTCTTTATTAGTCTTTCATACTCGTTTGAAGATGCAAACCAACTATCAAATTTTAAATTACATTCTTTACAAAAAAGTTTATATTTAATCATGATTATTAGTTAATTATAAAATTTAGGTTTTCAATAAGTTAACTCCTATAGTCTGCATTAATTTCAATATATTTTTTTGTTAAATCCATAGTATAAGCCGTGAAGTTTTTATTTCCTGTAAAAGTTTCAATGTTTATTTCTATATTTTCAGATTTCATATAATTTGCTGTTTGTTTTTCATCATAACTTTGATTTAATTTTCCACCTTCTATAATTGTTATATTTCCAAACTTAACACATAATTTTTTTAAATTAATTTTAGGCCCAGCTTTACCGATTGCCATTATAACTCGGCCCCAATTTGGATCTTCTCCAGAAATTGCAGTTTTAACTAGTGGAGAATTTGCAATAGATAAAGCAATTTTTTTTGCATCTATCTCATTTTTACATTTGCCAACATTTATTGTTATGAATTTTGATGCCCCTTCACCATCTGAAACAATTCTTTTGGCCAAATTCAAAAGAACATTATTTAATGCTTTATCAAAATTTTTAATTTTATTTTCATTCACACTTTTTACTTGAGAATTTTTAACTTCATTAGTTGCAAAGATAGTTACCATATCATTGGTGCTGGTATCTCCATCACAAGAAATAGCATTAAATGTATTCGTTATATTTTTTTTTAATAGCTTTCCTAAAACGTCATTAGATAAAGTTGCATCAGTAAATATATACGCAAGTGTTGTAGCCATATTAGGATGTATCATTCCTGAACCTTTAGCAATTCCATATATTTTTACTTTTTCACTTCCAATATAACATTCCTCCATAGCTAATTTTGGCTTTGTATCCGTTGTCATGATTGCAAGTGCTGCCTTCATCCAAATAAATTTATTTTGAGTATAAGTAATTTTTTTTATTAAATTTGGAATATTGTTAGAAATTTTTTCATATGGAAAAATTTCTCCAATAGTGCCAGTACAACCAAATATTATATTCTTTGAAGAAATTTTCTTTGGACTCTCTTCATCTTCTTCTTGTTTTTTATTTAATTGTTTCGCAGTTAAATCTGCTATTTTTTTTAAACTTTCATACCCTTGCTTTCCAGTGAAAGCATTTGCATTTCTTGTGTTTACAATAAGAGAATATATTTTTTTTGGTCTTTGATTGATATTCCATTTTATATTTTCAGATACTATTTTTGACTGTGTATAAACAGAAGCATAATTTGCACCTTCTCTAAAATAAAACATAGTTAAATCATCTCTGATATCTTTATATAAATTTGCTGAAACAACCGAAATTGAAAGACCATCTAGATGATCAAGGTCTTGAAAATCAATCATTTTAGTATTTTTTGATTGAGATGATAAAAAATTTGTTAAATTAATTCCCATATTGTTTAAATTATTTATTTAATACATATATTAAACAATATAAGTAAAGAATAAATCAAATAGTAATGTTCAACCCATTAAATTTAATAACAAAATTTATCAAATCTAGTAATCAAAAAGAGCTAGATAGAATTGGTAAAATTGTTGAAAAAATAAACTCACACGAGGAAGATTTTAAAAATTTAAATGACGACGACTTTCCAAAAAAAACTAATGAATTTAGAAATCAATTAAAAAATGGAAAAACTTTAGACGAGTTACTACCTGAAGCTTTTGCTTTAGTTAGAGAAGCTGCCAAAAGAACACGTAACGAAAGACACTTTAATGTTCAGTTAATTGGAGGTGTTGCTTTGCATGAAGGTAAAATTGCTGAAATGAAAACTGGGGAAGGAAAAACTTTAACAATCACATTAGCTGCTTACTTAAATGCCTTAAGCGAAAAAGGTGTTCATATAGTTACTGTTAATGATTATCTTGCAAAAAGAGACTCGATAGAAATGGGAGAGATATATAATTTTCTAGGTCTAACTTCTGGATTTATTAACAATTATCAAGATGATACTGAGCGTAAAAAAAATTACAAATGTGACATTACATATGCAACTAACAGTGAATTAGGTTTTGATTACCTGAGAGACAATATGAAATTCTCTGAGGAACAAATGGTTCAGAGAGAACATAGTTTTTCAATAGTAGATGAGATAGATTCATGTTTGATTGATGAAGCAAGAACACCTCTGGTTATATCTGGAGCCGCTGAGGATAAAACAGCTCAATATTTAGCAATTGATAAACTCATTAGAAATTTAAACGATAAAGATTATGAGATAGATGAAAAAGAAAAAAGTGTTCTATTAACAAATGATGGAATAAATAATGTAGAAAATCTTTTTTCTAATGCTGGAATTTTAAAAAATAATAATTTTTATGATCCAGAAAATTTACATTTAGTTCATCACGTTAACCAAGCATTACGTGCAAATCATTTATTTGAAAAAGGAAGAGATTATATTGTAGCAGATGGAAGTCTTAAAATTATTGACGAACTTACTGGGAGAATTTTAGAGGGTAGGCGTTTTGGAGATGGTTTACATCAAGCTCTTGAAGCTAAAGAAAAAATACAAGTTCAGGCTGAAAACCAAACATTAGCTTCAATAACTTATCAAAATTATTTTAAACTTTATAAAAAAATATCTGGTTGTACTGGTACAGCTGCTACTGAGTCTGAAGAGTTTTTTGAAATTTATAATCTGCCTGTTGTTGTCATTCCTACAAACAAAGAAATGATCCGAAAGGATTTTAATGATTTAATTTTTAGAACAGAAAAAGAAAAGAATGATGCTATTATAGAAAAAATAATTGAAAGAAATAAACTAGGTCAACCTATTTTAGTATTTACCTCAAGCATTAATAAATCTGAAGTTTATTCAAATTTATTAAATCAAAAAAATATTAAACATGTAGTGTTAAATGCAAAAAATCATGAAAATGAGGCTGAGATTATTGCAAATGCAGGAAAAGAAAATTCATTAATAATTACAACAAGTATTTCGGGAAGAGGAGTTGATATTCAACTTGGTGGCAAGAAAGGTTCTATTCCAGAAGACCAACTTAAAATAGATAAAGATAAAATTAAATCTTTAGGTGGTTTATTTGTAATTGGCACAGAAAGAATGGAGTCTAGAAGAGTTGATAACCAGGCAAGAGGAAGATCTGGAAGACAAGGAGATGAAGGCAGTTCAGTATTTTATGTTAGTCTAGAAGATGATTTAATGAGAATTTTTGGATCAGAGTCTATGAATAGTATGCTAGAAAAACTAGGACTCAAAGACGGAGAAAGCATTGATCATCCATGGATTAATAAAGCATTAGAGAGAGCTCAGCAGAAAGTTGAGGCTAGAAATTTTGATATAAGAAAAACACTTATTAAATTTGATAATGTTCTAAATGATCAAAGGCATGTTGTGTTTTCACAAAGAAAAAATGCGATGAATAGTGAAAATATCTTTGATTATTCAGATGAATTTTTAAAAGAAATATCTGGTGATTTAATAAAGTTAAAAATTTCAAATTTATCCAATCCAAAAAGTAATGAATTTCACAACAAAACAAAGCAAATAATTGGAAAAAGTTTTGAAGAAACTGAATTTAAGAATTTAATTGAAGCTAAAGATAACGATTTTAAAAAAAAAATCTCTGACAAATTCCAAGAAACAAGAAACGAGCGTATTAAACTTCTAGGGGATAATCATGCTAAAGAAATAGAAAAAAGAATTTTTCTTCAATCAATCGATTTAAATTGGAAATCACATATTCAATATTTAGAACAATTAAGACAAGTTATAGGGTTAAGATCTTATGGTCAGAGAGATCCATTAGTTGAATATAAAAAAGAAGCATTTGAATTATTTTCAAATCTTCTAGAAAAATTAAAACTAGATTTTGTAACAATTCTTATGAACTTAAAAGTGGTGATGGAGTCAAACAACGAAACGCAGGATTCAAAGAAAATCGACATATCTGACAATCCAAAATGTTTATTGTTAATCAAAAAAAATCAAAAAATTTCTAGAAATGATAGATGTGAGGCTACAGGAAAAAAATTTAAAAATTGTTGTGGAGCCTTATAGAATTTAAATTAGTAAAAGAATTGAAGAAACTAAAATTAACCCACCAATAATCGCTAGTAATATTTTTTTTGATTTAAAAATTTGATCCAAATTATTTTTCTTAATGGTTAAAGTACTTAGATCTTCAGTGCTAGCTATAAAACCATCGTTTCTTCCAATTTTAAGAAATTTATTTTTTCTCTCACTCATTATTTCTTCTGAGGATAATTCATCAAAATAATTTAAATTTTTTGTTAAAGTTTTTCTGACATTATTTAATATTACATCTCTATCTCTGTGTGCACCACCTAAAGGTTCGTCAATTATTTCATCTATAACTTTTAATTTTAATAAATCTTTAGCTGAAAGCTTCATGGCTTTTGCAGCATCAAGCATTTTTTTCGGATCTCTCCAAAGAATAGTTGCACATCCCTCTGGAGATATTACTGAATAAATTGCATTTTCTAACATAAGAACTTTGTTTGAAGATGCTAATGCTATTGCCCCACCAGAACCACCCTCGCCTATAATTATTGCAATTGTTGGAACTTTAAGTTCCATACAGCATTCGATTGATTTTGCAATCGCCTCCGCTTGTCCTCGTTCTTCAGCTCCTACGCCTGGGTATGCTCCTGGAGTGTCGATAAAAGAGATTATTGGAATATTAAATTTGTTTGCTAAGTTCATTAATCTTATTGTTTTTCTATAACCTTCAGGCCTCATCATTCCAAAATTTCTCTCAATTCTGCTATCTAAATCTTCTCCTTTTTCTTGACCTATCACTAAAACAGATTTTCCATTAAATTTTGCAAATCCAGTTAATACTGATTTATCTTCTCCATAATATCTATCTCCAGATAGTGGGATGAAATCATCAAATAAATTATCGATAAAAAATTTTGCTTTTGGTCTATCCTCGTGACGAGCAACCATAGTAGTTTGCCAAGGATCTAGCTTAGAGTAAATATTTTTTAATTTTTCATCAATTTCATTTTGAGTACTTGAAATTTTTTGTGTATCCACCTCAGACAATCCCTCTTGATTGTAGGGATCTTTTAATTTTTCTAGTTCATTTTCTAGATCTTTAATTTCTGTTTCAAAATTTAGGTAATTTTTCATAATTTATTTATAGCGGATGGTTAAAATACAAAAAAGGCAATAAAATGATTATAAATAGAGTGTAATTCTTATTAATTGACTTAATTCTTTTAACAGATACAAATTAATCATCGGGAGAGACTATTTATAGCGCCGAAGGAGCAACCACCCCGGAAACTCTCAGGCAAAAGGACCGATTAAAGCATAACACTCTGGAAAGAGATTGATTTCCGCCGAAGGAGTAAAGCTCTCAGGCAAAAATACAGATGGGGTACGAATTTAAGTGCTATGCAAGAAAAATACATTAAAATTAATAATCTACAAGTATCTGAGAAGCTATCAAACTTTGTAAATGATGAATTATTAAAGAATACAAATGTATCTTCAGAAAACTTTTGGTCAGGTCTAGAAAAAACCCTTGATGAGCTAGCACCAAAAAATAAAGAACTTATTAAATTAAGGGAAGATTTGCAAAAAAAAATAGATGATTGGCATATCAAAAATAAAGGTAAAGAATTTAATTTAGATGATTATAAAAAATTTTTATTAGAAATTGGTTATTTAAAAAAAGAAGGACCCGATTTTAAAATAGAAACCAAAAATGTTGATGAAGAAATTGCAAGTATAGCTGGACCTCAGTTGGTTGTACCTGTCATGAATGCAAGGTATGCATTAAATGCTGCAAATGCAAGATGGATGAGTTTATATGATAGTCTTTATGGTACTGATGTAATTGAACAGTCTGAAGACAGCGTATCTGAAAGATATGATCCTTTAAGAGGTGAAATGGTTATAAAATATGGAAGAGATTTTTTAGATAAATACTTTCCATTAGCGGGATTAAGCTGGAATAAAATTACAAGTTTTGCTGTAAAATTTGGAAAATTAAAAGTTTTGAAAGGTGCTGATATTTTTGATTTAGAGGATGAAAATAAATTTATTGGACACAGAGGTGAAAGTGATAATCCCTCTGCAATTATTTTAAAAAATAATAATTTACATATTGAAATTCTGAAAGACTCAAGAGCTTTTGCTGCCCAACAAGATCATGCTGGTATTAGCGATATAATACTAGAATCTGCAGTGTCAACAATTTGTGATAATGAAGATAGTGTGGCAGCGGTTGACTCAGAAGATAAAATTATTTGTTATCGAAATTGGCTAGGTCTAATGAAAGGAGATCTCAAGTCAAAATTTGAAAAAGAAGGTAAATTATTTGAGAGAAAATTAAATCCACACAGAAGCTATATCTCAAAAGATGGGAAAGGTTTAAAGTTACATGGCAGAAGTCTTTTACTTGTAAGAAACGTTGGTCATCTAATGACCAACCCTTCAATTTTATTAAGCGATGGAAGTGAAATACCTGAGGGAATCATGGATGCTTTTATAACTACAGCAGCTGCGCTTCATGATATTAAAAACAAAAATAATTCAAGAACTGGATCTGTTTATATCGTAAAGCCTAAAATGCATGGTCCAGACGAGACTGCATTTACAGATTTAATTTTTTCTAAAGTTGAGGAAGTTCTAAATTTACCTAAGTACACATGTAAGATTGGGATTATGGATGAAGAGCGAAGAACATCAGCAAATTTAAAAGAATGCATTAGAAGTCTTAAAAATAGAGTTTTTTTTATCAATACTGGTTTCTTAGATAGAACTGGTGACGAAATGCATACATCAATGGAGGCCGGTCCTATGATTAAAAAAGGTGATATGAAATCATCTAAATGGATTACTGCATATGAAAATAACAATGTTGATATTGGTTTAAGTTGTGGGTTTTCTGGTAAAGCTCAAATTGGAAAAGGAATGTGGGCAATGCCAGATAAAATGAAAGATATGATGGAGCAAAAAACAGGACACTTAAAAGCAGGAGCAAATTGCGCATGGGTTCCTTCTCCAACGGCAGCTGCATTACATGCTTTACATTATCATGAAATAAATATTTTCAATGAACAAAAGAAATTAATAGATAGGGAGCCAGCTAAGCTTGATGATCTTTTAACAATCCCAATAGCAGATAGACCTAACTGGTCTGTAGAAGATATAAACAAAGAAATTTCTAATTCCGCACAAACCTTATTAGGTTATGTAGTAAGATGGGTAGACCAAGGTATTGGTTGTTCTAAGGTACCAGATATTAATAATATTGGCTTGATGGAGGACAGAGCAACTCTTAGAATTTCATCACAACATATAGCCAATTGGATTCATCATGGTATTACTACAAAAATACAAGTAACTGAAATAATGAAAGATATGGCTAAAATAGTAGATGAACAAAATAAAAATGATCCTGAATATGTTAAGATGAGTAAAGACTATGAAAACTCTATAGCGTTCCAAACTGCTTGTAATTTGGTATTTAAAGGTAAAGAGCAACCTTCAGGTTATACTGAACCATTGCTTCATTTAAATAGATTGAAAAAAAAGTCTAATCTGAGTTCGAAATCAAATTAGATCGATTTTTAAAAGCAGAAAATAAAGTTCCATCATCTAAACTTTCAATTTCTCCACCTACAGGTAATCCTTGTGCTAGTTTGGTAACCTTAACACTCAAATTTTTTAAACTATCTTGTATGTAATATGCAGTTGTTTGGCCTTCAACAGTTGCACTAGTTGCAAGGATCACCTCTTCAATTTTATCTCTATTAACTCTTTCAACTAAAGAGTTAATTAATAAATCTTCTTTTCTTTGGCCAACTGAAGAAATTGTTCCACCCAAAATATGAAAATAGCCCTGAAAAATATTTGAATTTTCAATAGACCATTGGTCTGCAATATCCTCTACTACACAAATTTTATTATATTTTTCTTTTGTATTCTCACAATTTAGACATCCATATGAATTTGACTTTAATGCACCACATGAATTGCATCTAACTACATTTTTATAAACTTGCGCCAATGTATTTGCCATAGGTTTTACAAGTTCGTCACGATTATTTATTAATTTCAAAACAATTCTTTTTGCCGATTTTGGACCTAACCCAGGGAGTTTTGAAATTAATTTAATTAATTCTTCTATTTCACTTAAGTTCTGCATCTACTATAAAGGCCATTTAAAACCAGGAATTCCAAAGCCTCCAGTTGCTTTTGAAATTTCCTCAGTTGTTTTTGATTTAAGTTGAGATTTAGCACTATTGTGTGCTGCAACAATTAAATCTTCAATTATGGTTTTGTCCTCTTTCATAATTTCATCAGATAACTTTATTATTTGCATCTCTCCTTCTCCATCCAAAGTTATCTTTACAGAATTTGAGCCCGAAACTCCTTCAACTCTAATTTCCTTAATCTTCTGTTGGCTTTCTTTCATTTTTGCCTCAAGTTCTTTTGCTTTATCTAAAATTTTACTAAAATCAGTCATTATCAACTCCATCTTTGTTAGAATTTACATCTATTAATTCTGCATCAGGAAATCTGTCCATCACACTTTTAAATATTTCTGAATTTTTCATTTCATCAATTAATTTTTTTTTAACATTTTTTTCTTTGTCTTTTACTGACATTTGCCCTTTTAATTTACTAAATGTAATAATCCATCTTTCACCAGTCCATTCGAAAAGTTTTGATGATAAATCTTTTACAAAATCTTTGTCTAAACTTTCATTAAAAGATATTTCAATTCTATTTTTTTCAAATTTTACGAGATTAACATTTTTTTCTAACTCATATTTTAGTTTAATCTCCTTTTTTTTTGCACAGATTTCGATTAAATTCTCGAATGCATTAATATTAATTTTATTTTCTGCTTTAATTTCTGTTTGAACTTCAGGTTTAGTTTTTTCTTCTTGTGCAACATTCTTAATTTGGTTGATTGTTTTAGAAGTTAATTCAGTTTCTTTATTGTTAACTAAATTTTCACTCTTCAAATCAATCTCAACTTTTTCTACTTTATTTTTGGATTTTACAGAACTTAAATGCATTAGTCTTATTAAGAACATTTCAATTGAAAGGTGTTGGTTAGAAACAATATCAATTTCTTCGAGAGAAGAGATGGCAAATTGCCAAAATAATATTAATATCTCTGAGTCTATTTGATTTGATAAATTTTTAATTTTAGAAAATTCTTCATCATTTAATGAAAAGTTTGTACTTTCTAAAGTTAAGGAATTAATATTTTTAAAGTAATAAAGTAACTCTAAGAAATCATTAATAAAAACCTTTGGATCAACACCTTGGTCATAAATTTTTCTATAAATACTTATTACTTTTGTTTCTTCACCTTTTAAAATTAGCTCAAACAAATCAATTAATTGAGATTTATCAAAATACCCAAAAATTTTCTGAGCTGAATTTAAGTCTAATTCTTTTCCTTCATCCAAACTTAATAATGCTCTATCCAGCAACGATAAAGAATCTCTAACAGAACCCTCAGAAATTTTTACTATAAGCTTTAAAGCATCGTCGCTTATTTTTCCATTTTCTTTGTCCTTAATTTTTTTAATAAACTCCAATAATTCTGAGGATTTAATTCTTGATAGATCAAATCTTTGACATCTAGAAACTATCGTTACAGGAATTTTTTTAATATCTGTTGTAGCAAATATGAATTTACAATATTCAGGAGGTTCCTCTAATGTCTTCAAGAGCCCAGCAAACGCTTGTTTGCTTAACATGTGCACTTCATCAATTATAAATATTTTATATTTAGCTGATGTGGGTGCATATCTCGAAAATTCTATCAGCTCGCGTATATTATCAATTCCAGTATGACTGGCAGCGTCTATTTCCATTACATCAATGTGACTTGAATTAATTATTGATTCACAATTCTCACAAAAATTATCTTTACATAAATTATCAATACCATTTAAGCAATTGAGTGCTTTTGCAACAATTCTTGCAGTTGTAGTTTTACCAATTCCACGTATCCCTGTAAAAAGGTATGCGTTTGGTATTTTGCCAGCTTTTATAGAATTAGAAATAGTTTCACCAACAACCTCCTGTCCTATTAACTCATCAAAGGTTTGGGGTCTGTATTTTAATGCTAATACTTTTGAGTTATTATTCATATATTTAATAAGGAGACTAGAACCTGAATAACTGTCTCTACGACTGCTTCCGTTAAGATCTGGTCGGGTTCAAGCAGCATCCACCTCTAGCCTCCAAAACCATTATAGCAGTTAAAATTTCTAATCTACAAGAAAAGTTTCTTATTTTTTTTGTCTCAAGCTATCTGCTTCAAAAACACCTAGAACGTGAAAATCCTCACAATGTAAACCTAGCTCTTCAAGAGATTTCTGAACTTTTGGATCTTCGATGTGTCCATCCAAATCACATAAGAAAAAATAAGAATCGAAACTATTTTTTACTGGATAACTTTGCAATTTAGTTAAGTTTACTCCATTCAAAGATGGACCACTTAGTGCTTGATATAATGCAGCTGGCTTACTTTTCAATTTAAACAAAAAAGAAGTTATATAAGTTTTATCTTTAAAATCTGGTTGAGAAATATTTTTTCCCATAACTAAGAACCTTGTTAAATTACCAGTCTCATTTTCTATATTTTTTTTAATAACTTCTAATCCATAAATTTCAGCACTCAATGAAGATGCTATAGCTGATTGTTTAACATCTTTTGTTTTAGAAATCATTTCAGCAGATCCAGCAGTATCTGCTCTGATATGTTCTGCTAAATTATTTTCTTTTATAAATTTTGAACACTGAGACAATCCTTGTGCATGAGAATACACCTCTTTAATATCTTTTAATTTTGCCCCAGGCTGTCCTAATAAATTATGCTCAATTTTTTGAAAATGCTCTTTATAAATATTTAGCCTATGTTTAAAGATTAAATATTCAATTCCAATATTACCAGTAATTCTATTCGACTCTGGAATTATAATTCTACTATCTAGCTCTTCAGATGCTTTGTTGAAACACTCATCAAAAGTTTTACATGGCAAGATCTCAGCCTTGGAATCAACTGAAAGAGCTGCTAAATGAGAATATGCACCAAAGGTTCCTTGAAAGTAAATTTTACTCATCAATTCTTATATTCCATTATTTTTTTTAAGGCTAGATAATCTTCCTCTGTATCTACTCCTATTGGAGATGATTTAGCAAGTGAAACATTGATATCAATATTATTATCTAATGCTCTTAATTGCTCTAATCGATTTTCTATTTCATTTTTGGATTGATCCAAATGAACAAATTTTTCAAGACAATCTCTTGAATAACAATAAATTCCAATATGATGATAAATATTATCTACCTGCTCAGATTTTCTTGAAAAGGAGACTGCCTTTGGAAATTGATCCCCTACTAGGCTGTTTTCAGTAATGACCTTTACAATATTTTCATTCTTAAGGTTTTTAATATCTTTTATTTTTGCTGCAAGAGTTCCTAAATTAGAATTATTTTTTACCATTTTGTCATTCAAACTTTTTATATCATCAATGTCGATTGCTGGTTCATCACCTTGTAAATTCATAATGAAATCAACACCCTTAATATTTGTTTTTTTTAGTGCCTCATGAATTCTATCCGTACCTGTCTTATGTTTATTGCTAGTTAAAATAGCTTTAAAACCATTGCTTCTTACATCATCAACTATTTCCTGGTCTTCGGTTGCTATAATAACTTCACCAATGTTGGCTTCTTCAGCTTTTTTGGACACATGTGAAATAATTGACAAACCATTTATCTTTAACAAAGGTTTACCTGGCAGCCTAGTAGCGGACATTCTAGAGGGTATAATTACTAAAGTTTTCATTATATTTTCAAATTATTATACCCATTAAACAACTGTAGAGGCAAATTTATACATTAAATTTTAGCTTTTTTTTAATTTATCATGTTATACGTTCACTACAAAATTTAGAAAAAATGGATTCTTTTGAAATAAATAAAATAGTTGCCGCAGTTTTAATGGTTGCCCTGATTGTAATTGGTATTGGAAAATTATCTGATGTTATCTTTCATGTAGAGAAACCTGAGAAACCTGGTTATTCAGTTGAGGTAGAAACTGCAACCACTGTATCCGCAACTAGCTCAGATACGACATCAGACAAAATTGATATATCAGCCTTAATGGCAATGGGAGATATTGCGCATGGTGAAAAAGTTTTTAAAAAATGTGCAGCTTGTCATTCAATTGTTAAAGGAGGAAAGAATGCTATAGGCCCGGCACTATATAATGTTGTTGGAAGAAAAGTCGGAGCGGTAGAAGATTATAAATATTCTAAAGCGTTAGTAGCATATGATAAAAATTGGACTTTTGAAGAACTGAATGGATTTTTAATTAAACCTGCAAAATGGATTAAGGGAACAAAGATGGCTTATGCAGGTCTTAGAAAAGAAAAAGATAGGGCCTCTGTAATAAAATATTTAAATGAAAATTCAGATAGCCCTTTAACGCTACCTTAATTTTCCAAAACAATATAATAAAATACTTTTTTGCACATGAACTCTATTAAGTGCTTGTTGCCATACATGAGATTTTTTACCCAAGAAAACATCATCACTTACCTCATCTCCTCTCGGCAAACAATGTAAAAAAATGCAACTTTTTTTTGCATAGCTCATTAATTTTTTATCAATTTTAAATTTTTTAAATGCTTGTATTTTTTTCTTCTTATTAACTTTATCATTTAAAGAAATAACTTTGTCAGAAAAAATTACATCTGCGCCAGCCACTGCTTTTTCAGCATCATTATAAATATAAATTTTTTTATTATTTCTTTTGACCCATGCTCTAACTTCTTTTCCTGGTTCAAATTTTTTAGGACAACCAATACTTAGCTTGAAAGAAAATTTTACTGAAGCAGCAATTAAACTGTCCAAAACATTATTTGAGTCGCCTATCCAACAAATGTTTAATTTTGAAATAGGTTTCTTCTTTATTTCCTCAACTGTAAAAATGTCAGATAAAACTTGAGTAGGATGAGATGAGGGACTTAGACCATTAATTATCGGTATTGATAAATATTTTGCAAAGTTTTCAACCTTTTTATCGCTATCGGTTCTAAGCATAAATCCATCACCATAAGTAGAAAGAATTTTGGCTGTATCAGCAATACTCTCTCCTCCTTGACCCAAATGAAGTTCATTTGATCTCAAGGTTAAAGTACCACCTCCCAGTTGTTTGATTGCTAAATAAAAGCTTAATCTAGTTCTCAAACTAGATTTTTCAAACATTTGAATTAATAATTTTCCTTTTAAGGGTGTACCCTTATCAACCTCTAATGTACTTAGTTTTTTTCTTAAACTTTTTCTTTTCTTAGCATCAATAATAATCTTTCTCAGATCATTTGCAGGTATATCTTTTAGATTTATAAAATGTTTCATGACTATTTTAATTCTGAGCAAACTTTATCAATTATTTTTAACGCTAAATTTATTTCTTTTATTTTGACATTTAAAGGTGGTAAAATACGAACAACATTTTCAGCAGCACGGATAGTTAATAATTTATTGTCCATTAATTTTTTGATAAACTTTGTTTGATCTGTTTGAAGTTGAATTCCAATTAATAAACCTCTTCCTCTTATCTCCTTAATAATACTTGGATATTTTTCCTTTAACTTATTTAATTTCGAAAAAAAATATTTTGAAGATTTTTTTACATTATTTAAAAATTTCTTAGCAGAAACAATATCCATCACTGCATTCCCAACAGCCATAGCTAAAGGGTTACCACCAAAAGTTGAGCCATGAGTTCCCGGTGTCATACCGATAGCAACTTTTTTATTCATTAAAACAGCACCAATAGGAAATCCACCACCAATACCTTTTGCAATTGGCACTATATCTGGTTTTACTTTAGATTTTTCAAACGCTAAAAAATCCCCAGATCTTGAAATTCCACACTGTACTTCATCTAAAATCAATAATATTTTTTTTTTATCACACAATTTTCTCAATTCTTTTAAACACCAATCTGGAATAACTTTGATACCACCCTCGCCCATTATAGTTTCAACCATGATTGCTGCAGTATTTTTTGTAATTTTTTTCTTTAAAGTCTCATGATCCCCAAAGTTAAAATGATCAAAACCTCCAACATATCCAAATCCCTCTGTCATTTTCTTTGAGCCACTCGCAAAAATAGTGGCTAATGTTCTTCCATGAAAAGAATTTTTAATACATAAAATTCTAGTTTTATTAGGTTTTCCAATTGAATAAAAATATCTTCTTGCAACTTTAATTGCTGCCTCAGTAGCCTCTGCGCCAGAATTTTGAAATATAACATAGTCAGCAAAGGTTTTTTGACACAACTTTTTAGCTAATTTTTCTCCTTCTGGAATTTGGAAAGCGTTAGAAACATGCCAAAGTTTTTTTGATTGTTCTCTTATTGTTTTGACTAGTTTTGGATGAGCATGACCTAATGAATTAACTGCTATACCAGACAACATATCTAAGTATTTTTTTCCATCTGTTGAAAAAAGATAACTTCCCTTTCCACTATTAAAGGAAATTTTTTTTCTATTATAATTTTTTGCTAAATAACTCATAAATTCATTTTGTTTTATAAATTTTAATTATTAATACAAGTTAGGATTGAAAACATATATACATAGATTTTTTATTGATTAATGTTGATAACTCTAATTTTTTGGTTGTTTAATTTAATTTTCTATCAGTATATAGTTGTTATATTAAAAAGTAACACAATATATAGGTAAAAGTTATTAATATTTAAAATGAGTAATTGGACTAAAGAAAATATTGAATTTCTTGAAAAAAATTGGGGTAAGTGCACCGCAAGAGAAATAAGTGAAAAAATGGGCACAGGATTTACACGTAATAGTATAATTGGAAAAGCCAGTAGACTTGGCCTATCTGCAAAAATTAAAACAAGAACAGCAACATCAAATAAAAATTTTGAAAACTCATTAACAGAAAAAAATAAAACTATTAGAAAAGGTCGTAAAAATAAATTTAAGTCACTGATAATAGAAAAAGATTTTGAACCAGAAAATCCTAAGCAATTAGAAGAGCTTGATGAAAATACCTGTAAATGGCCTATAGGTCATCCAGATGATGCAAAATTTTATTTCTGTGGAAGATCATCGTTGAAAGATTTCTCTTATTGTAAATTACACTTACTTTATGCATTCCAGCCGAAAGGCAAAAAGGAAGATGTTACAGAGAAAGAGGAAGTTCCAGAATTTCTTGAGAAAAAAATTAAGTCTGCTTAATTTTGATCTAACTCATTTTCTAAATTTTTGACATGATTATATTTTTCTGAAGAGAATTGTCCTCCCTCTTTCCACATGTAGCAATATTTTTTAACTTCATCATCAAAGTATCTTTTACCTGGAATCCCAATCTCTGAATTAGTTTTATATTTTCCTGATGGAATATTGTCATATTTTAAAAGCCTTAATTGATCTCTTGTAATTAAAGGGCTGGGTAATATCTCAAAAAATCTAGCCGACAAATTAGCTATTGGTAGTGGGAGAGGTAACAAAATTCTTTTTTTTTCAATAAGTTGAAGCAATTTTTCCAATATTTCCCTAAAAGTTATAATTTCAGGGCCTACGCACTCAATGATTTTAGAATATATATTTTTTGTAATAACATAATGAATTGTGTCAGTTAAATCTGAACAATGTATTGGAGCAAAACGGGTACTACCATTATAATAAAGAGGAAAAAAAGGTAGTCTGTTTAGCAGTGTCATAAAAGAGGTGCTAAATTTATCCTCCACACTGTAAACAATTGAGGGTCTTAAAATTGTAGCTAAAGGAAAATTTTTTAAAATTTCATTTTCACCTTCGAGTTTACTTTTTGCATAACTAGAGTCAATCGCTTCATTAATACCTAGTGCTGATAAATGTATATAATGTTTAAGATTATATTGTTTAGATAATTTTGCTAAAAGAGATGGAAAAACTGAATGAATATTTTTAAAAGTATTTCCTTTTTTTTTCTCATACAAAATACCTACTAAGTTAATGCATATATCTGCTTTACTAAAAAGTTCTCTAATTTTTTTTTCATCAAAAATATTTGCTTCAACAATATTGATAAACCCAGCATTTCCAAGCGTTTTAAGAATAATGCCTTTTTGGTGGATATTTCTAGTTACCGCAGTGACAGTATAATTATCTTTGGTCAATTTTCTTACTATTGAGCGACCTATCTGACCTGAACATCCAAAGATTAGAACATTTTTAGCTTTCATAGACAATTTTTTGCTTTCATATATATATGTTTAATATGAGTAATAATATTCAGCTTCACAAAGGGGATATACCTGAAAACCTAAATTTGGGCAACCTAATAGCTGTTGATGGAGAATTTATGGGTCTAAATGTAAGACGCGATCCGCTATGCTTAATACAGATATCTTCAGGCGATTCGGAAGCGCATATAATTCAATTTGATAGAAACAAATATAACGCTCCTAATCTTTGTAGAATATTAAGAGATGAAAAAATTACAAAAATTTTTCACTTTTCGCGTGCAGATTTGGCTCATATAAAATATTATTTAAAAACAGAAACAAATAATGTTCTTGATACTAAGATAGCTTCTAAACTCGCACGATCATACTCTGACAACCATTCTTTAAAAACATTAATAAAAGAATTTGTTAATATTGATATAAGTAAACAATTTCAAAGTTCAGATTTTGGTGGAGAATTATCTGCTGCACAATTAAAATACTGTGCAAACGATGTAATATATCTTCACAAAATTCATGAAGAACTTTATAAAATACTTGAAAGAGAAAATAGAGTTAAACTTTATGAGGATTGTTTAAAATTTTTAAAGACCAGAGTTGATCTAGACTTAGCATTATTCAAAGATGATATTTGGTCTCACTAAATTATGGAAAATCATATAATTTCAACTGGAAAAAATGTAATAGATCTTCAAATCAAAGCGCTCAAAAAACTTAAAAATTCTTTAGATTCTAATTTTGAAAAAGCTATTAAAAAAATAATCAAATGTAAATCAAAAGTGATTATATGTGGTGTAGGTAAGAGTGGAATAATTGCTTCAAAAATTTCTGCTACATTATCTTCAGTAGGCACACCTTCTTTCACAGTTTCGGCAAATGATTGTTCTCATGGAGATCTGGGTCGAATTACAAGAAGTGATATATTAATTTTAATTAGTAATTCAGGTAATACTAATGAATTAAAAAATATTATTAAATATGCAAAATCTTATAACATTTTTTTAATTGGAATAATGTCAAATAAAAATTCTATGTTATATAAACATTCAAATATTAAATTGCATTTGCCAGAGGTTAAAGAATCAGGACATGGAATAGTTCCTACCTCAAGCACTACCACACAACTATCGATTGGAGATGCAATGGCAATTGCACTAATGGCTAAAAGAAAATTTAGCAAATTAGATTTTAAAAAGTTTCATCCTTTGGGTAGTTTGGGTAATAAGCTAAAGACAGCAGGAGATCTAATGCTTACAAAAAGTAAAATCCCTTTTATTAATGAAAACCAATCTATGAAAAATGCTATTAGAGTTATTAATTTAAAGAAACTGGGATTTTTAGTCATTATTAACTCAGAAGGAGTAACAAAAGGTGTATTTACAGATGGTGATTTGAAAAGGTTAATGAAAAAAAGAAATAATATAGAAAATTTAAAAATAAAAAATTTTATGTCTAAAAATCCATTTGCTGTAGATGAAAACACTTTAGCTTCTGATGTCCTGTCTCAAATGAATAAGAGAAAAATTACAAACGTTTGTATATTTAGAAAAGATAATAAAAAAAAAACAATTGGAATTCTTCACATACACAATTTGATTGATAATTTAAGATAGTAAAAATGAAGATTTTTTTACAAGTATTTTTATTTTCTATTTTAATACTTATAAGTTTTTTTTTCTACAAACAATATTTTATAAAAGAAGAAATTGTAGAGAAAGTTAAAATTGAAAAAAAAATTAAAGAGGATGAACTTATAGAAAAAAAAAATGTTATTTCTAATTTACAATATAATGTTGAACTAGAGAATAACGGAAAGTATGAAATTAAATCATCCTCAAGCGAGATAATTTATGAGGGTGGTGTAGAAATAGTATTTATGGAAGATGTAACTGCTATTTTTACAGATGATCAAAATCGAAAAATTACTGTTAAATCTGAAAAAGCCAGTTTTAATTCTATCACTTATAATACTAAATTTATGAATAATACAAAAATTCTTTATGAAAATCACAAAATCACTTCGGATAAAATAGATTTTAATTTTAAGGAGAACAATATATTGATATCTGGAAATGTAATATACACTGGGTTAAATAAAGAAATTAATACAGATAATATTAAAATAAATTTAATTACAAAAGATGTGCAATTTTATATGAATAGTCAAAATGAAAAAATTAAAATAACATCAAATTAATTCACATGAGTTCAAATATTAAAAAATTTAGAATAAAATCCTATAAAAAAAATAATTCAATTTTAAAACTTGAGAAAATATCATTTAAATTTGGTAACAAAACAATTCTTGATAGTTTAAACTTAAATTTAAATCATGGACAAATATTAGGCTTGCTTGGGCCTAATGGTGTAGGAAAATCTACAATTTTTAACTTAATTACAGGATTAATTTCTCCTGACTATGGATCAATTTATATAAATTCAGAAAAAATAAATAAAATTCCAATTTATGAGAGAACGCTCAAATTTAAAATTGGTTTCGTTCCTCAATACGGGGGTTATTTTCATGACTTAACTGTTAATGAGAACTTGAATGCCATAAGTGAAATAACTCTTAATGATGTAAGTGAAAGGAACCAAAAAGTAAATTCATTAATCTCAAAATTTGAATTGGATCCAGTAAGAAATATTAAAGCTAGTTTGCTTTCCGGTGGACAAAAGAAAAAATTAGTTATAGCTATTGCTTTAATTTCTAATCCTAAAATTCTTCTTTTAGATGAACCTTTTGCTGCTTTAGATGTAATGACAATAAAAATACTACAGGATATAATAGTTAGTTTGCAAAGTTTTAGTAATATTTCAATAATTCTATGTGATCACCAAGCAAGAGATCTTTTAAGATGTGTTGACTCTGCTGCAATTATTCACAATGGAAGGGTCGTTGCACAAGACACTCCATCAAATTTAATTAATGATGTGGTAGCAAGAAATACTTATTTCGGTGAGTCTTTTAAAATTAATTAAAAGTGAATAAATTTTTAAAAATCAATAATAAGATTAAACCGTTCAAAAAAAAAATTACTATAGAAGGGGATAAAAGCTTATCAATAAGATGGGCTTTACTTGCTTCACAATCTGAAGATAAATCAATTGCAGCTAATATTTTAAGATCAGGGGATGTTTTCAGTACACTAAATAGTTTAAAAAAGTTAGGTGTTAAAGTTAAACTAACAAAAAAAAATTGTCAAATTACAGGTTTGGGATTAAATGGTTTTAAATCCAAAAACTTAACTTTAAATGCTGGAAATTCTGGAACTTTTGGAAGACTAATGTTGGGTCTCCTTACTCACGCAAAATTTAAAACTAAAATTATTGGTGATAGAAGTCTATCGAAAAGGGATTTTACTAGAGTTATTAAACCTCTAAAAAAATTTGGAGCAAAATTTCTAACTAACTCAGGAAAACTTCCAATTACTGTAAAAGGCACAACTAACCCTAAACCAATTAATTACGTTGAAACAAAAGGTTCAGCACAAGTAAAAAGTAGCATCATGCTTGCTGCCCTAAACACAAAAGGAACAACAATAATTAAAGCCAAAAAATCTCGTAATCATACAGAACTGTTATTTAAATATTTAAAAATACCTATGAAAATTACTAAAAAGCAAAATTATGATTTAATTAAAATAAATGGTTTAAAAAAAATAAAAAAACTAAATTACAAAATTCCTTCAGATATTAGTTCAAGTGCTTTTTTTATAGTATTAACTATCTTATCAGACAATTCAGAATTAATAATAAAAAATGTTAATATAAATTCATCAAGAATTGGAATTTTAAAAATTATTAATTTAATGAATATTAAAATTAAACTTCAAAATATTAGGAGTTATAAAGGTGAGAAAATTGCAGATTTATTTATTGTAAGTCAAAAAAATATAAAACCAATAAATTGCCCAGAAAATCTAAACAGTGCCTCTATTGATGAATTTCTGTTAATTTTTTTATTGGCTGCGAAGGCAAATGGAATTTCCTACTTCAAAAATTTATCTGAACTTAACGAAAAAGAGAGCCCACGTTTAATTTGGGGTTCAAAAATTTTAAAATTAATGGGAATTAAGAATATTGTTACAGACAGCAGTATAAAAATATTTGGGAACCCACACTTAAAAATTGATAAGAAAATAACTATTAAAAATTTTTTAAAAGATCACAGAGTTTTTATGACAAGTGTAGTTGCAGCTTTAACCTTTGGAGGTGCATGGAATATTTCAGATAAAGACTCTATCAAAACCTCTTTTCCATCCTTTATTAGTAAAATAAAAGAATTAGGTGCTAAGATTTAACAAAATTAAGGTTTTTTTTTCAATTTCTATGTTGATAAAACTTACATTTTTATCTAAAAGGGCGATGTTTTTTAAAATAATTAAACAATATTAATGGAAATTTATAAAGACTTATCACATCCAGCTACGTCAGAATTCGAGAAGCTTCTTAATAGTGAATTCTCAAAGGTTCAAATAGAGGAAGGAAAAATTATAGAAGGAAAAATAAATAAAATTACAGATAAATTTGTATTTTTATTTGTGGAAGGTCTGAAATCAGAGCCAATATTGGATATAAATGAATTAAGAACTATTGGATTAGGTGAAAAGATAAAAGAGGGTGAGACAATACCTGTATTACTAGAAAAAATAGAGGATAAAAATGGTGAAGTCTTGGTCTCAGCAAGTAAAGCTCAGAAAATAAAAGGGTGGGATAAACTAGTTGAAGCTTACGAAAAAAATGAGCCTATAATGGGTAAAATTACATCTAAATGCAAAGGTGGATGTATTGTAGAACACATTGAAACTGGATCACTTATGTTTCTACCAGGAAGTCAGATAAGCGATAAACCGCTTAAAGACATCGGCCATCTGATGAATCAACCACAAAAATTTGCTCTTATAAAATTAGATAAGATAAGAGGTAATGCATGTGTTTCTAGAAGAGAAATAATTTCGTCATTCAAAAAAGAAGATAAAGCTAAAATAGTGGAAAAATATAAAGTTGGAGATATTATTAGGGGTGCGGAGGTGAAAGGTTATAGTACTTTTGGATGTTTTTTTAATGTGAACAATGAAATAGATGTTTTAGTTCATTTGCAAGAAATTTCATATTCAAGAGTTAATCATCCTGATGAAGTATTTAATATTGGTGAAAAACATGACCTTAAAGTAATAAGTGTAGATAAGGAAAAATTACAAGTTGGTTGTTCAGTCAAGCAATTATCACCAGATCCATTTGAACATATAGAAAATTATGAATTAAATAAAATTTACAAAGTAAAAGTTGTGAAATTAATGGACTTCGGTGCATTTTGTGAATTAGAACCAGGTTTAACAACCCTACTTCATTCGAGTGAATTAAGTTGGACAAAGAAAAATCCAGTAGCAAAAAAAATATTTAAGGTAGGAGATGAAATTGATTGCGTAATCACAGAAATAGACAAAGAAAAAAGACGTGTAGCAATTTCTCATAGACTAACAAAAGAAAACCCGTTTGAAGTATTTGACAAAAAATTTCCTGTTGGAACCATTGTTGAGGGAGAGGTTGTTAATAAAAATGAATATTCATTATTTGTTAAAATTAAAGATTTAGATGTAGATGCTTTTTTGCATTGCAATGACTTAAGTTATTTAGGTAATGCAGAAGAAGAGTTAAATAATTTTAAAAAAGGTGACAAAATTAAAGTTAAAGTTTTAGAAATAAAAGCTTCTGAACAAAAAATTCGAGTAGGCTTAAAACAAACTAAAGCAGACCCGTTAGATTGGTTTAAAGACAAAAATGTAAATCAAATAATCACTGTTAAAGTTATATCTACGGATAACAAAGGTTTGGTTGTAAGGCCAGAAAGTTGTGAAATGGATTTTTTAATAAAAAAATCTGCGATTGCTATCAATAATGCAGATGCCAGACCAAGTAGATGGACTGGTGGCGAGAAGCTAGATTGTGCTATAGCAGAGCTTGATCTAACAAAAAGAAAAGTAACACTAAGCATTAAGCTTTTAGAGGAAATTGAAAAAAAAGAAGCTTTAGAAAAATATGGTTCTGAAGGATCGGGTAAAAATTTACCGTTCTCTTCACTATCAGAAGATCTTCTTAAAAAAAAAGAAGATAAAGAATAATTGAAGAAGAATAAACTTGGCTATTGTAAAATCTAAGCTCTTAAAACAACTTTCAAATAACTATCCAAACTTTCTTAAAAAAGATTTAGAAAAATTCACAAATATAATTTTAGACGAAATTAAAAGAGCCCTAAAAAGAGGTGACAGAGTCGAATTAAGAGGATTTGGTATTTTTTCTACAAATACACAAAAAGCAAGGATCTCAAGAAATCCCAAAACTGGAGAAAAAGTTAATACTCCAGAAAAAAAAACTATTCACTTTAAAATGTCCAAAGACTTGTTTAAAAAATTGAATAATGAATAATAATCTTATTTTTGTTGCTTGTGATACCTCAAATTTAAATAAAATAAAAAAAATAATTAATCAAACAAATACAAATAAGTTAAAAATAATCCCAAAATTTGGAATTCAGTTCTTCTATTCAAAAAATGGTCGAAAATTTTTAGAAAAATTTAAAAAAAATTTTTGGTTAGATTTAAAAATAAATGATATTCCCCAAACAGCGTTATCCGCTATTAACAGCTTAAAAGATTTAAAAAAGTGTAAATATATAACAGTTCACGCAAATGGTGGTTTAGAAATGCTCAGATCAATTAAAAAGGAAACAAAAAAGGTAAACAAAAATTTAAAAGTATTAGGAGTTACGATTTTAACAAGTCTCAACAATAAATCGCTTAAAGAAATGGGTCATACAAAAAATGTTAAAGAATTAGTTTTGAAACAAGCAGAAATAATTAAAAAATCAGGATGTGATGGGATAGTTTGCTCTGCGCAGGAAGCTCAGATGGTTCGCAGAAAATACAAAAATCTATTAATCATAACTCCAGGAATAAGATTACCTGCTGATAGCTCAAACGATCAAATTAGAGTTATGACTCCTAAGGATGCTTTTAAAAATAAAGTTTCTGGAATTGTTATTGGGAGGTCTCTTACAAAAGGCAACATAAAAAATAATATTAAAAAGCTTATTGATCATTTAAACAAATGATTAAAGGTTGTAAAATTTGTGGAATAAAAGATTATGACACTTTAGACTTTATAATAAATCATAGATTTTCTCCAAAGTTTATTGGTTTCATTTGTAATTATCCTAAAAGCTCAAGATATGTTGAAATTGATACTCTAAAAAAATTATTAAAAATTAAAAAAAATAAAAGTGAATTTGTTGCTGTGTTGGTAAAACCTAATAATAAAATTTTAGAGGAAATTAAAAGTTTACCTTTTGATTATTATCAGTTGTATGACTGTACACCAGATGAAATTAAAATCATTAGACAAAAATATCAAAAAAAAATTATTACAGCTTTTACAATAAAAGATGAATCTGATGTTGTTAAATACAAATCATTTATTAATGTAACAGACATATATTTATTTGATAGTAAAGGTTATGAAAAAAGTCAGGCATTTGATCATGGCTTAATTCAGAATATAAAACTGAACAAAGAATTAATGTTAGCTGGCAATATAAAATTTGATGATAATCTTAAATATTATGAAAAAATTGCTGACTATATCGATTTATCTGGAGGCCTGGAAACTTCTGGATTAAAAGATAAATCCAAAATAGAAATTTTTTTAAATAATATAAATAAGATATAAAATGAAACTTAAAAAAAAAATTCCATTGATTGACCAACATGATCGTAACGGTTTTTGGGGTGGTAAATTTGGAGGAAGTTTTATTCCTGAAACTCTAAAAAAACCTGTAGAAGATTTAACAAAAGAATTTTCAAAATTAAGAAATAATAAAAATTTTTTAAAAAAAAGAAATTATTATTTTAAGAACTATGTAGGATCGCCTACATCATTCGTAAAATTAGAAAATTTATCTAGTCATTTAGGTGGTGCTCAAATTTGGGCTAAAGTAGTATCTGAGGCTAATGGTGGTGCCCACAAAATATACAATGCAACTGTTCATGCCTTAATTTGCAAAGCTATGGGCAAAAAATATATAGTTGGTGACACTGGTGCTGGTTACGCTGGTAAAATGTTAAGTATGGCTGCAAAGAAATTTGGTCTCAAATGTAAAATTTTCATGGGTGCAAAGGATATCAAGAGACAAAAACCGAATTGTGATGCAATGAGAAAAAATGGTGCTGAAATAGTTCCTGTATATTCAGGAAGTCAAACCTTGGTCGATGCAGTCAGTGAATGTATGAGATATTGGGTATCAAATTGTGACACTACACATATGTGCGTTGGAAGTACAGTTGGTCCAAATATATTTGTAAAAATTTGTGGATGGAGCACAGCACAAATTTCAAGAGAATTAAAAATACAAATTAAACAAGAATTCAAAAAAATTCCAAAAAAAATTAAATTAATTAACTGTGTGGGTGGTGGAAGCTCGGCATATGGTTTTTGGAGTGAATTTATAGATTTTAACAAATCACAAATAGAATTAGTTGGTGTAGAGGCTGGAGGTCCAAAAAAATCAAAACTCCATGCCGCTCCTTTAAGTAGAAATGCTAAAATTGGAATTTTACACGGTGCAGCTTCTTATGTTTGTCAAAACAATGAAGGTCAAATAAATGACACTGAATCAATTAGTGCTGGACTGGATTATCCAGGTGTAAGTCCAATACATTGTTTTTTAAAAGATACAAAACGAGCTAGATACACTTATGCAACTGATGAAGAAGCGCTAAAAGCACATGTGATGGTAACTAAATTTGAAAAACTTAATCCAAGTTTAGAACCTAGTCATGCATTTGCAGAGGCGATAAAAATTGCTCCAAAATTAAGTAAAGACACAATAATTATAGTTAACTCTTGTGGTGATGCTAAAAAAGATAGAGATATTTTAAAAGAAAGACTGGGTAAAAATTAATGAGTTCATTGATAAATAAAGCATTTTCAATTGCAAAGAGTGAAAACAGGCCAGCGCTACTCACTTACACAGTTGCTGGAGATAACACTAAAAAAAAATCTTTAGAAATATTGAAATCAATTTCAAATTACGCAGATATTTGTGAATTAGGTTTTCCACATAATACTCCAATAGCTGATGGAGGGCAAATACAAACAAGTGCTTACCGGGCAATTAAAAATGGTATCAAAATTAATGATGTATTTTCAATTGCAAAAAATTTTAAAAAAATACAAAAAAACAAACCAATTATACTGATGGGCTATTACAACATGATCTATCAATATAATGAAAAAAAATTTTTAGAAAAATGCAAAAAATCAAAAGTTGATGGTTTAATAGTTGTCGATTTACCTTATCCCGAAAATAAAAATTTTGCATCAAAATGTAAAAAACGGGGGATTAATTTTATTCAATTAGTTTCACCTACCACTTCCCAGATAAGATTAAAAAAAATTATAAAAGGTTCTCACGACATGATTTATTATATAAGCATGCTATCCACAACAGGTGGAAAACTTAAAGAATCCCCAAAGAGAATATTAGAAAAATACAATAAAATAAAAAAACTAAACAAATCAAAAAATGTTGTTATTGGTTTTGGAATTACAGAAAAAACGATCCAATCTCTTAAAAAAGCAGATGGTTTGGTGGTTGGAAGCGCAATTTGTAAGGAAATCTCTAAATCAATTGAAAAGAGACAAAATGCGGTCACAAATGTTACTAATATAGTTAGAAGATTAAAAAATAAAATTCTATGAACTGGATAACAAAAATTATTAAAGCAGGTGAAAAAATTAAAACTGCTATTCGTGAAAGATCTACAAAAGAAGATATTGCAAAAAGTGATTGGACATCTTGTTGCAAGGGTCCAATTTTAAAAAAAGATTTAGAAGAAAACTTGTGGGTATGTCCAGATTGTAAGCGTCATCATAGAATCAAACCACATCAAAGATTTGATATTTTGTTTGGAAAAAATAATTATGAGATTTTCAAAACTCCAATACCAAAAGATGATCCACTAGATTGGATAGACTCCAAACCTTACAAAGAAAGATTAAAAAGTGCTCGAAAAAAAACAGGATTAGAATGTGGAATGATGGTTACCTCTGGAACTATAAATAATATTAAAATTACAGCTGTAGCTTCTGATTTTGATTTTTTAGGGGCTTCAATGGCAGCTGCAGAAGGTGAGGCTTTTTTATATGGAATACAACATGCCATAGAAAATCGAACACCTTTTTTATGTATTAGCGCAGGTGGAGGAATGAGAATGATGGAAAGTTTAATTTCATTATCTCAAATGACAAGAACAACTCTTGCAATTAATGAATTAAAGAAAAATGGTCTCCCATATTTAGTTTGTATCACTGATCCAACAGCAGGAGGTATTACTGCATCATACGCTATGTTAGGTGATATTCATATTGCAGAACCAGGATCTTTAATTGCATTTGCAGGTGCAAGAGTAATTCAAGGAACTGTTAAAGAAGAACTTCCTGAGGGTTTTCAAAAAAGTGAATATGTTGAAAAAACTGGCTTTGTAGATTTAATTGTTGAGCGTAAAGATCTTGCATCTAAAATTGGAACTTTATTATCAATATTGTTAAAGAAGAATTCTGATATAAGTGCTGAACAAAATGAAACTTCAGAAGATAGTCAGTCGCTTACAAGAGCTGCATCCTAAAGAAATAGATCTAAGTCTATGTCGTATTCAAAATCTATGCAAAAAATTAGGTAATCCTCAAGATAAAATTAAAGCAATTTCAATTGTTGGTACTAATGGAAAGTACTCAACTATCCAAGCAATGTTTTCTATTTTAAAAGAAGCAAATTTCAATTGTAATATCTACACTAGTCCTCATATCAAAAGTATTAATGAGAGGTTTGTTTTTAATAATGATGAATTGAATGATGAAGATTTAGCAAATTTACTTGAAGAAATTGAAGAAGCTAACAATGGTGAACCAATTACTTTTTTTGAAATACTGACCGCAGCATATTTTTTAAAAGCATCTCAATATCCAGATAATATCAATTTAATTGAAAGTGGATTGTTCTTTAGATTTGATGCTACTAATATCTTAAAAAATAACCTTGCTAGCATTGTAACTTCCATTGGTCTTGATCATTTAGATTGGTTGCCAGAAAATGAACAAACCGTTGAAAAAATTATTTTTGAAAAAACATCAAGCCTTTTAAAATCAAATATTATAGTTGCAAAACAAAGTACTAATAAAATCAAAGAAAATATTAGAAAAACAATATTAAATAATAGATCAAATAAGTTTTTCCATAATGAAAATTATAGTTTTACAATGCAAGAAAATGACTTCTTTTATTATGAAGATCAATTTGGGGGAATAAAATTACCTATTCCAAATGTTAAAGGTCAATTTCAATTAGAAAATGTCTCAACAGCAATTGCAACCCTGAGAATTTTGAAAGACTTAGGCATTAAAGATGACCACATTAAAAAAGGTATCTTAAAAATAAATTGTATTGCAAGATTACAAGAAATTAAATCTGGAAAACTTAAAGAGCTTGTAAAAGATCACAAACTTTTTGTTGATGGATCTCACAACCCTTTGGGAGCAAAAGTTTTGAATGAATACTTGGAAAGTTTAGATTGTAATAAACATATCATTCTTGGAATGATGGCTAATAAAGATCATAGTGAATATATGAGTTTCTTTAAGGATATTTCTACATTGACTACAATAGATATACCTAATCAACCTAATTCAATTAAAGGAGAAGAACTTAAAGATAAGCTGAATAGCTTTTCGAATATAAATTATAAGGAAAGTATAGAGGAAGCCATAAAGTCAATCCCAGTAAAAGAAAACGATATAATACTAATTACTGGATCGTTATATCTTGCGGGTGAAGTTTTAAATTTAAATTAGATATTTTTATCTAAAAATTCCTTCATGTGACTTTCGGGAACTCCACCAACTTTTCTGTCTACTTCAACACCTTTTTTATAGATAATAACTGTTGGAACACCTCTGATCCCTGCTGCACTTCCAGTGTTTATTCCACCATCTTCAACATCAGCATAATAAAAACCAGCCTTATCTTTATATTCATCAGATAATTTGTCCATTACTGGTTTTAGTGCCTTACATGGACCACACCATTCAGCTGAAAACTGAATGACTGAAACATTTTCATTTTTAATTTTAGTATCAAAATCTTCGTCTTTAAAATTTGTAAGCATATATCCTTTCTATTAATTAGGGCCTTAAAGTCAACTATGCAATTTCATATTTTTTTTCTATAGACATAATAAATTCATTTATTTCATCTAATTTTTTTAGTTCTTCTTCATCATCTCGATTTGATGCTTGATCTCTTAAGGTATCAATTTCTTGATAAGCCATTCCTATGGTTTGCCATTTTTCTCTATTTTTACTTAAAATTCGTCTAGCAATTTCACTTTTTATATTTTTATATAAATCTGGTGGCAAAATATGTGGTGCTTCTTGATAAATAATTTTTTGCCCAAACCAACTACATCTTTTATCTTGAAACTTATCCAACATTCTTAATTTATCTTCCCAAGAAGAACTATGCCAAGTTTTAAACAATTGGGTATCTTTATTAGGGATAAATTTTTCATATAAAGTTTCCTCTGGTAATAAATCTTCTTGAGTTTGAGTTTGAGCTTTTTCTTCAGCTGCTTCTCTATTAATGATTTGAATATTTTTACAAAAATTTTCACTATTTCTAACCATTTTTGCTCTTTTTTGAATGGTTTCTAAATCCAAGTCTGTATACGCCTTTTCCTTTAATGCAAATTTTTTATCTAATACAACAGGAGCTTTATTGGTTTTAATCACTCTAAGTGCTTTTGGACTAAACTTTTTTAAATAAACTTTAAGATCATTTACTGATAAATTTAATAATGGTTCGGGATCTCTTCTTAAATCAAATAAATATCCCCAAGATGCATATGATGGATGGAAACAATGATCTGGATGTAATGTGGAAACAAGATACATCATATTTTTTCCTTTAACATTTTCAAATATTGAATAAATCCCCTCACTTTTTAAAATAGTTTCAACGCTATTTTTTGTCGATGTGCTTAAGAAATTTTCCCAATTATCTTTATGTTTATCTTTTATAATTCGAAGAATTTTTAAGCTTGTGAACGCATCATGATAAGCTGTATGTTGTTGAGATGTATCAAATCCTTGTTGTCTAGCTAAACCTTCTAATGCGAGACTTTCATTACCCGCCTCAGTTAATTCAGTCTTTAATGTTTCAGGATTTAAGGTTTGAGCTACTCTTGCAACATGTAAACCATCATGTTCTTTATTGGGTGATGAATGTGTAATGTAAGGATATCTATTCCCTTTAAAAAAATTAAAATGAAACATTCGTCTATCAAAATTTAAGTTACTCCAACCCATAAACAATGCTGGACCAGCTTTAGAGAAAAAATTTTCTACTGCGCCTAAAAAATCGTAATGCGAGTAATTGCCTTTAGTAAGTAAATCAATACTTGTTGAATTAACTAATAAGGCCTTTGCACTTGGAACCTCGCCCTCGGGCATTCTGCCACGAATATTTAGCTTACCAATTTCTTTTAAGTTTTTATCAACAACTACAGCA
Source organism: uncultured Pelagibacteraceae bacterium (assembly GCA_902559935.1). Classification (GTDB taxonomy): domain Bacteria; phylum Pseudomonadota; class Alphaproteobacteria; order Pelagibacterales; family Pelagibacteraceae; genus Pelagibacter. The sequence goes on from CACEJN010000004.1 coordinate 44,416, forward strand.
CCTACTTCAATTATTGAGCCCCAAATTGTACTATTTGTCGTTTCTGTATCGTAAATTACTATTTTATCCATAAAATCCTAAGTTAAATCCGATAGCTCATTAAATTTTTTTAATCTTCCCAAAAACAAATTTTGATAAACAATTAAATCATGCCCTTGAATTTTAAACTCTTGGAATAATTTATCTACTGTGCAAACCAAAATTACACAAGAAGTGATATTGGAGTTATACACAATGTTATGTGCTAATGAATATGCACTTGTTTGAAGAAGCCATGAGTCTATATATTCCGCCTTTTTAGGTTTATTACTTTGTTTAAAATCTATTATTGTTTCTTTTCCTTCATAAACTCCGACACAATCAGCAGTACCTGCATACTTCTCTGGGTAATAAAGAGTGCATTCAACACCCCAAATTTCATCCAATCTATTTTTCAAACCTTTTTCTATAATTTCTTTAGCCATTAATTTGTATTGCTCGTTATCTTCAAAAAAACTTAAATTTTCTCTTCCAAGTAAATAGGACTCTAAATAGTTGTGCATTTGAGAACCTCTACTACTTGCTGCTTTTGTAATTGCCTCAGCCTCTTTTTGCCCAGTTCTTTCTCTCCAATTTGCTAATGCTGCTTTATCTTCTTCAGATCGAGTTGCATCTAAAATTGAAGTAACACTTGGTAATTTTGTTTCCCCTAATAAGTATCTTCTAATGCCATCAACTGTTGCTCTTGATGATTTTGGATAATCATATTTTTGATTCCACTGCATGAGATTTCTTATAGACGTTATTAAGGAAAAAAAGAAATTAATTTTTAAGCTGCCTATTTCGTTCAACAAATTTTTCCACGTTTTCAGTTTGTACAGCTTTCTCAACCTGCTCGGGATCTTTAATATTTTCTAAGGTTCTTGAAATTGATCTTGCATCCGTTCCAAATTTATCAACAACTCCCATGGCATCTTCTAATTTTTTTCTAAGAACTATAATGTTGTCAAAATGTTTAGAAAATCTTGTACTGATTGTTTTTAAATGATTATAAATTTCCGTTGCACCTTTTTGTACCTTCAATGATTGAAATCCCATGTGTAAAGACTGTAAGTAAGCAGAAAGAGTATTAGGTCCACATATTACAACTTTATATTTTTTCATTAACTCTTGAGTTAATAATTCTTTTGTACTTGGATCTTGGTATTCAGTTAACTCTTTGTATAAACTTTCTGTAGGAGCATATACGATTGCAAAATCAGTAGTTTTTGGTGGAACAATATATTTTTCATTAACACTTTTAGCTTTTGCTTTAAACGCTGAGGCTAATTTTGCTCTAGCATCTGCTACAGCCCTTTTGTCTTCCGCGTCATGACCATCGGTAATTGCTTTGAATTTTTCTACTGGAAAATGACTATCAACAGGAACTAAAACATCTCCTTGAAGCTTTATTGCAAATTCAACATTTTCACTGGTGTCCTCTTTCATTTTAACATTCGTCATGAATTGAGAGGCTGGTAGCAAATCTTTAATTAAAGCATCTAAGCTAAATTCTGCAAGAGTTCCATATTTCTTAACTCCAGCTAAAATTTTAGTTATCCCTTCTTGGCTTTGATTTAATAGTTGAACTTGTTGATTAAAATTACCAACCTTTTCCTCTACCTTGGTTAAAGTTTCAGTCATATCTTTAGTAACCCCAGTTGATAGATTATTAAATGAAGTCGACATTGCACCAAGTGAGCTATTGATTGTAGTGTTTAAGGTATCTTTTAAACTTGATATTTCTGATTTTAAATTAGCTATTTCCTCAGCTTCTTTGTTTTCATTTTCATCTTTTGGCTTAGTTTTTAAATTTAGATAAAGAATAGCTAAAACACCGCCTAATAACAAAACTAGTAAAATTAACAATATATTATCCATGATTCTAATTATTTATTTTATCGTAAATATTTGATTAATGTATTTAAATATTTAAAAATACTTTATGGAACTAATTTTAGTATTAAAAATATTCTTTATTATTTGTGTTATTGTTGCACTTTATGCAATTATTAGAAATCTAGATATTATCAAAATTATACTAATTTATTGGAAAGACTTAATTTTTAGAAAGTAATTTTACTATTTTTTTAAGACCCATTTTATTATTGGATGACTTAGAAATCATCATGCAGGCCTCTGATCTTAATATTTCTCCATCCTTTAAAATACGTAGATTGTTTGCTTTTAACGTTTCTCCGGTAGAAGTGATATCTGTAATTATTTCTGATGAACCTGTAAAAGGATAAGCTTCAGTTGCACCCAAACTATCAATTAATTTGAATTGGGTAACGCCCTTTGAAAACAAAAAATCCCTTGTTAAGTTTGGATATTTTGTTGCTACTCTTAATCTTTTCTTTTTCTTATCTTTAAATTCAAATGCAATTTCTTCTAAATCTGCAACTGTTTGTACATCTATCCATGGATCAGGAATTGCAACTACTAATGTGGCCTTTCCAAAATTATATCTTTTAAACACATTAATTTTCTTTTGAGTGTTAATTTCACTTTCCTTTAATAAATCAAAGCCAGAAAAACCTATGTCTAAAGATCCATCTCCCATTCTTTCAATAATCTCTCTTGCATGAAGATATAAAATCTTAATATTCTTATATTGCTTTATTGAACCTAAAAGATCTCTTTCTCCTCTCTCAGAAATAAGAGTTAATTTTTTTTTTTTAAAAATATTTAAAACATCTTTTCTAAGTCTACCTTTGCTTGGAACTCCAATATTTAAAATATTTTTTGTCATTAGTAATTTAAATTTAAAGCAGCACCTACTGCTGGAGTTTGTTTTTTTGATCCTAAATCTGAAATTAGACCATCATAACGACCACCATTAATAATATTTTTTAATGAGTTTTTAGATTTAATATCAATTTTAAAAACCATACCAGTGTAATATTCTAATTGTCTTCCAAAGGATGCTGAAAATACTACATTTAATTTTGAAACCTTATTATTAGAGATTGGAAAATATTTTTGATCTACAGCTAGATTTATTTTGTTTTTTTTAAAAAATTTATTTAACTCAATTGCTGCTTTATTTATGGGACATTTAATTTTTAAGAAATCTTTAATTATTTTTGAAACATTCTTTCCTTTACTAGCTCTTCTTGGATCTTTTATTTTCTGATCAAACCTTTTTAATATTTCATTAATTGTTCTTCCTGCAACAATATTTGATAAATCCTCTTTAAGCATTTTCAAGTAACGCTTTTTATCTATTTCTACAATTGTTGGATCAACATCTGAATTAGTTTCTAATCTTTTTAATAAATCATTAAAATATTCTTCTCTCCAGAAGTGTCTGGCTAATCTTAGCTTCCATCTCTTTGGAATGTCTAATTTTGAAATTAATAAATTAAATATTTCAACATTTCCAATAGTGAGTATTCCTGAAGAATATTTAATACTTTGAAGTGATTTAATAGATGTATTTATAATTTCTTTATCGTCATTTTTCTCATCCTTAGATCCTAAAATTTCAAATCCAATTTGATTTCTTATAATTGAGTCTTTTTTATTTTGTGATTTTCGATAAGCTTGACCACTATAAAAAATTTTTTCCTTACCCTTTAAATTATTTTCTAAATATCTTAAACAAGATGCAATCGTTAAATCTGGTCTTAAGCATAACTCGCTTCCATTCTGATCCGTAAAAGAAAAGATAAATTTCCTAAAGTTTTCCCCTGATCTTTGAACAATATGATTAGCCTCAATTACTGAGGGTAAATCAATATATTTAAAACCCTTAGATTTTACTGATCTAAGGATATTTTCAGATAAGGTTTTTGACTTCATCGATTAAATTTTCTTTTGGAAATGTTTTATTGTTTTCACCCTTAACACCTTTGAGGTTTTTTATAGTGACTGTATTTTCATTAAATTCATTTTCACCACATATAATTGCAACATCTAACTCACGTTTATTTGCTAAGGTTAGTTGCTTACCTAAATTTTTCTTTGTATCTAAAAATATTTCAGCATTGATATTATTATTTCTTAATAGATCCAAAATTTCATAGTAATTTTTAATATATTTTTCATCCATCACACAAACTAAAACTGGTTTTTGACTATCTACTTTTATTTGATCTAATTGCATCAAAGCAAATAACAATCGATCAACTCCAAAACTAATTCCGGTACCTGGAATATCCACACCTTTAAATCTCGAGATTAATTTTGCATAGGCTCCTCCAGAACAAATACTGCCTATATCAACCTCTTTACCTTTGTTATTTGTAACTTTAAAATTTAGATTTGTTTCAACAATGAAATCTGAATAATAAGCTAATCCTCTAACAATTGTAAAATTTGTTTTGACCTGGTTTAAATTTGAACTGTAACCCAATACTTCGAATACTTGTTCTAATTCTTGAATACCTTCTTGAGACAATGGATTTTTTAATGTTTCTTTTAATTCATTTAGATCTTTAATTTTTAGAAAATTAAGTATTTTGGACGCTTGTTCATCGTTTAAATCTGCACCCTTAGTGATTGCACCACTTATATCTTTTCTCTCTTTTTTAAGCAGATCTTCAACACCTTTTAAACCAAAACCTGGTTTGTCTAATTTATCAATTGCTCTAATTACTTTTACTTGCTTATCTTCTGATATTTTTAAATCATCAATTAACCCTTGAACTATTTTTCTGTTACTAACGTTGATTGTAAATTGATCTTTTTTTAGAGCACAATCTAACAGAGTACTTGATATTAAATTGCAAAGCTCTGCATTTGCTTGCGCAGGATTAACATTTCCCACGATATCAAAATCTGCTTGCATAAATTCTCTGTATCTTCCATTACCAGCCTTTTCATTTCTAAAGACATTTTGAATAGCATACCTTTTAAAGATTGATGGAAGCTCTTGATTATTTTGTGCAACAAATCTAGCTAGTGGGCTTGAAAGATCATACCTAAGAGTAATGCTTTTTTCGCCATCCTCAAATGAGAATACATCAGACATAGGATTAGCATCATCTTCTGCCAAAAAAGATCCTATATTTTCACTTATCTCAAACGATGGGGTTTCTAAAGCCTCAGCTCCAAATTTAATAAAATTATTCTCAATAGCTTTTAAAAGCTTTTTTTTGAGAAGAAGTTTTTTATCCCAACGATCTTCAAATCCTGAAGGTAATCCAGGAATTAATTTTTTTTCTTTATTCATTTTTTGGTACCCGGGCTGAGAGTCGAACTCAAACTTAAAGTTCCACAAACTTCCGTGCTAACCATTACACCACCCGGGCTTATCCTCTTTGTTTTTATCTTATTTTATGTGGATTTAAAATTATAATATAAATAAATAGCCTACTGGCTATGGAAACAGTTTCTGTGAGTACTTCTAAAAGTCTTTCTGTATGTAATATTTATATTCATGGGCAGTCTTTTAG
>CACEJN010000005.1 GCA_902559935.1 uncultured Pelagibacteraceae bacterium
TTATACTTATTTATAAGAGCAATAATTTCATTAAAGTCATCTTTTGTTCTTAACTCTTTTTTAAACATATTTGATAAAATTTTCTTTTCATCATTTCCTAATTTTTGAAAAAGTAAAATTATTGGTAAGGTAATTTTTCCTTCAAAAAAATCTTGACCAATTTTTTTTCCAAATAGTTTGAGCTCAGCATTATAGTCTAATGTGTCGTCTGCTATTTGAAAAGTTAATCCCAAGTTTCTTCCATAAAATTCTAAAGCATCTTTTTCTTTATTTTCTGCATCAGATAAAATTGCACCAACTTTAGTTGCTGATGCAAATAACTCAGCAGTTTTAGCTGAGATTATTTTTAAATATGTTTCTTCCAGCATATCAACTTCACCTTTGTGTTGAAGTTGTAGAACTTCTCCTTGAGCAATTTTAGATGAAGTGGACGATAATAATTTTAAAACTTCTAGGTTTCCGTCTTCTACCATCATTTCAAAACATCTACTCAATAGATAATCTCCAATTAAAACTGACGAGTGATTATTCCAAACTTTGTTTAAAGTTTCTTTTCCTCTTCTAACAGTGCCTTCATCAATTACATCATCATGCATCAATGTTGCGCTGTGAATTAATTCAACACACGCAGCTAAATTTATATCTCTAGAGCCTTTAGAGTAACCGCATAATTTTGCACTACCCAAAGTTAGTAAAGCCCTTAGTCTTTTTCCTCCAGTTTCTATATGATAATCTGTCATTTTTTGAACCAGCTGTACATCACTAGATAATTTTGATTTTATTTTTTCTTCGGTTAAAACCAGTTTTTCTTCAACCGAGTCTTTAAGCTGAAAATATGAATCATTTATTTGATTTTTAAGCCGTACAACTGTTCCCATAAGATTTTTAAATTAGTATAATTTGTTTATATATATTACTTATCAATTGACGCACCAGTTTCTTCAATTATAAGTAGTCTTTATATTCAATAAATAATTCTATAAGACTTACCTATGTTCTCTTTTTTTAAAAAGAAAAAAATTGTTGCTCACTTAAAATTAAGTGGGGTTATTGGTAATGCAGGAAAATTTAAACAAGGTATTGATTTTGCAGGTCAAGAAGAACTAATTAAAAAGGCTTTTTCTCTAAAAAAAGCGTCATGTGTTGCTATATCAATCAATTCTCCAGGAGGATCACCAGTTCAATCTCATTTAATCTACAGCTTTATTAGACAACAAGCAAAAAAACACAAAAAAAAAGTTATTGTATTCGCTGAAGACGTAGCAGCTTCTGGAGGCTATTTGATTTCTTGTGCTGGGGACGAAATTTATGCAAATTCAAGTTCAATAATTGGATCCATAGGAGTGATATATTCTTCTTTTGGATTTACAGAGTTGATAAAAAAAATTGGGGTTGAAAGAAGAGTTCATACTGCTGGCAAAAACAAAAGCACACTTGATCCATTTTTAGAAGAAAAAAACGAGGATATTGAAAGATTAAAAAATATTCAATTGGATCTTCATAAAGACTTTATAGATGTTGTTGAAAAAAGTAGAGGATCAAAATTAAACAAATCTGATGTAGAACTTTTTTCAGGTGAGTTTTGGTCAGGCAGTAAAGCAAAAAATTTAGGATTGATTGATGGAATAGGTGACGCACATGAAATATTAAAAGATAAATTTGGTGAGGATGTAATCATTAAAAAATTTGAAAAATCCAAAGGATGGTTAAGTCAAAAACTTTCTTCATCTAGCAATCAAGTAGATCAAATAGTAAGTATTTTAGATGAAAGATCAATTTGGCAAAGATATGGTTTCTAAAGCAAAAAAAGAAAAAAAAAAAATTCAAACATTCCAAGATACAATTTTAAATCTTCAGAAATTTTGGAGTAAAAAGGGATGCATTATTCTTCAGCCTTACGATATGGAGGTTGGTGCAGGAACTTTTCACCCAGCTACTACCCTAAGATCACTAGGAACTAAACCATGGAAAGCAGCTTACGTACAACCATCAAGAAGACCCACAGATGGAAGATATGGAGATAATCCAAACAGGTTACAACACTATTATCAATTTCAAGTTTTAATCAAACCTTCTCCTGAAAATATAAAAAAACTTTATTTAAATAGTTTGTCTACTATAGGAATAGATCATAATGATCATGATATAAGGTTTGTTGAAGATGATTGGGAAAGTCCAACATTAGGTGCCGCAGGATTGGGATGGGAAGTATGGTGTGATGGAATGGAAATTACTCAATTCACCTATTTTCAACAAATGGCTGGATTTGATTGTAAACCTGTATCAGTTGAAATCACTTATGGCTTAGAAAGAATTTGTATGTTCACTCAAAAAGAAAAAAATGTTTATGATTTATTGTGGAATGATGAAGGTTTAAAATATCACGAAGTTTTTCATCAAGCCGAAAAAGAATTTTCAGCATACAATTTTGAACATGCGAATGTAGAAACACTTTTGAAAATGTTTGAAATGCATGAGTCTGAGGCAAAAGATTTGGTAGAAAAAAAAATTTCATTACCAGCATATGATCAATGTTTAAAAGCCAGTCATGTGTTTAATATTCTAGATGCAAGAGGTGCAATCAGTGTCGCACAAAGAGCTGGTTATATTGCTAGAATAAGAGATATTACAAAATCTGTAGCTGGCGTTTGGTTAGATAGTCAAAAATAATGTCAGAGTTTTTTTTAGAATTATTTAGTGAAGAAATACCTTCAAATCTTCAACAAAATTTAAGGGAAGACTTACTTAAAAGTTTTAATGATTTATTTTTAGAAAAATCAATTTTATTTAAAAAAAGCTCGTCATATTCAACACCAAACAGATTAGTGGTATTATTTGAAGGTGTTCAAAAAAATGTTGTACTAAAATCTGAAGAGATTAAAGGTCCAAATATTAAGTCACCAGAGGCAGCACTCGAGGGGTTTGTTAGGTCAAATAAAATCTTAAAAAAGGATCTCTACCAAAAGAAAACAGACAAAGGAGAATTTTATTTTTTCAAGACAAAATCAAAAAAATTGCACACTCATGAATTATTAGAGGAATTTATCCCAATATTATTGAATAAAATTCAATGGAAAAAATCAATGTATTGGGGAACTTTTGACCTTAATTGGGGTAGACCTTTAAAGTCAATTCTAGCTGTATTTGATAAAAAAAAGTTAAATTTTAATTTTCATCACCTAACATCTTCTAACTCAACTTTTATTGATAAAGAATTTGAGGAAAATAAAAAGTCTTTCTTAGAATTTAAAAATTCATCATTCCACAATAAATCATAAACATTTTTTTTAAAAAAATTGACATTATCGTTGATCATAATGAAAGAAAAAAATTAATAGAAAAAAAATTTAACAATATATTAAAAAATAAAAATATTAAGATCCAACATAATCCTAGATTACTTAATGAAGTTGTAGATTTAACAGATCAACCAAATATCCTTCTTTGTGAATTTGATAAAAAATTTTTAAATATTCCAAAAGAAATATTAATTATTACCATGCAATACCATCAAAAATATTTTCCTATATTTGATAATAAAGAAAATATTACCAATGAATTTTTAGTGGTTGCAAACAAAAAAGACAAAAAGGGATTAATTAAATTAGGAAATGAAAGAGTAGTTGAAGCAAGATTAAGTGACGCAGAATTTTTTTGGAAAAAAGATAAATCTCAAAATATGGTCAAAAAAGTTACTGAATTAAAATCAATGAATTATTTTAAAGGATTAGGAAGTTATTTCGATAAAGCCCAAAGAATGAGAAAATTGGGTGGAATGATATCTGATGAACTTTTAATCAGTAAAGAAAAAGTTGAATTGTCAGCATCAATTTGTAAAGTTGATTTATTATCAGAACTAGTAGGTGAATTTCCAGAACTCCAAGGTGTAATGGGAGGTTATTTTGCTAACGCACAAGGTTTTGATAAAGATTTAGCTTTGGCGATAAGTGAGCAATATTTACCTACAGGTTCAGGTTCAAGAGTTCCAAAAAAACCATTTAGCATAGCCCTTTCTTTGGCTGATAAGATAGATACTTTAGTGGGTTTTTTTGGTTTAAATCAAAAACCAACAAGTTCGAAAGATCCGTATGCTCTAAGAAGATTAGCATTGGGGGTAATAAGAATAATAGTTGAAAATAAAAAAGATTTTAAAATAAAAGATCTAATTAATTATTCTTTAAGCCTGTATTTAGATCAAGGTTTTGAAATTGATAACCAATCTCTACAAAATGAATTATCAGATTTTTTAATGGATAGATTAAAATATCACATGAAGGAAGAAGATATTAGAAATGATATAATTCAAGCATCAACTAGTTCTTTTAACTTAGATCAATCTGTTATTATTTTTAATAAAGCTAAACATTTAAATAAAATTATTAACAAACCAAATGGTTTAGATATTATTGCAAGCTATAAAAGAGCCTCAAACATTTTAGATGGTGAATTAAAAAAAGATAAAATAGAATTATCAAATACAACTGACCCTGGAATTTTTAAAACCGAGTTAGAAAAAAACCTATTTAAAAAAATTAGTGAATTAAGGAAATATTTTTCAGGCATTAATAAAGATGAAAATTATGTTCAAACATTGGACAATTTAGCTAGCGTCAAAAGAGAGGTTTTTGACTTTTTTGATAATGTAATTGTGAACGAAGATGATCTGGTCATAAAGAAGAATAGGCTGGAACTAATCCAAATGATGTGTAAAACGTTCAACAATTATGTTAATTTTGCTCTAATCGACTCCCGTTAATGAAAAAACTTATTTTAAACTTTAATTCTAAGGATAGTAAAAAAATTAAAAATCCTAAAAACTTTTTAGGAGGAAAAGGTGCTAATCTTTCTGAAATGGGAAGAATGGGTCTTCCAGTGCCTCCTGGTTTTACAATATCCACAAAAGTTTGCGAAATTTTTTATAAGGATAAAAAAAGATTAAATAAAAGTTTAATTTCTCAAATTAAAAAAGAATTAAAATTAATCGAAAAAGATGTTTCTAAGAAATTTGGGGACTTAAAAAATCCACTTTTATTGTCTGTGCGGTCTGGTGCAAGAGTATCAATGCCAGGTATGATGGATACTATTCTAAATCTGGGTTTGAACGATAAAACAGTTAAAGCTTTAGCAATTAAAACTTCAAATGGAAGATTTGCTAAAGACAGTTATAGAAGATTCATTCAAATGTACGGTAATGTGGTAATGGGCGTAGAAGGTTATCATTTTGAGGAATTAATTGAAAATTATAAACTTACGAAAGGTGTTTTGTTAGATACAGATTTAGATGAAAGTGATTGGGATGGATTAATTAAAGATTTTAAAAGAACAGTAAGAGAAAAGGCAAAAAAAGATTTTCCTCAAGATGTTCATGAACAATTGCTAGGAGCAATAAGCGCAGTATTTTTATCATGGGAAAGTAATAGAGCAAAAGTTTACAGAAAACTAAATCAAATCCCAGCCGAGTGGGGAACTGCTGTAAATGTTCAATCAATGGTTTTTGGAAATATGGGTGATGATTGTGCAACAGGAGTTGTGTTTACACGAAATCCATCAGATGGATCAAATGAAATATATGGTGAGTATTTAATTAATGCGCAAGGCGAAGATGTTGTAGCGGGCACAAGGACACCTCAATACATAACAAAAAAAGCTAGGAGAGATGCTCAGGTAAAAGAATTATCAATGGAAGAGTCTATGCCTAAAGTCTTTAAAGAACTTCAAAAAATTTTGAAAAAATTAGAGATGCATTACAAAGATATGCAAGACGTAGAGTTTACAGTTGAAAATAGTAAACTATGGATGCTTCAAACAAGATCAGGAAAAAGAACAGCAAAATCAGCAGTGAAGATCGCAGTTGATATGGTTAAAGAAAAATTAATTTCTAAAAAGGAAGCTGTATTAAGAATTGACCCAAATTCTTTAGACACACTTTTGCACCCTACTTTGGATGAAAAAAGCTCAATTAATGTTATAGCAAATGGATTGCCAGCATCACCAGGTGCAGCCAGTGGTAAAGTTGTATTTACATCAGAAGAGGCTGAAAGATTAACCGCAATGATGCAAGATACAATTTTGGTTAGAGTAGAGACCTCCCCAGAAGATATACAAGGAATGCATGCTGCTAAAGGAATTTTGACTGCTAGAGGAGGAATGACAAGTCATGCAGCTGTTGTTGCCAGAGGTATGGGTAGACCATGTGTATCAGGATCAAGTGAAATTGATATAAAATATGAAAATAAATCTTTTAAAACATCCTCAATGGAGATTAAAGAAGGAGACGTAATCACTATTGATGGCTCAACTGGAAGAATTATTGCTGGAAGTGTTTCAACTGTGGAGCCTGAAATATCTGGTGATTTTTCCAAGTTAATGTCTTGGGCAGATAGCTTTAGGAAATTAAAAGTAAGAACAAATTCTGAGACACCAAAAGATACCAAAACAGCAAAAGATTTTGGTGCTGAGGGTATTGGATTATGCAGAACTGAACATATGTTTTTTGATGAAGAACGAATTTTGTCTGTAAGAGAAATGATATTATCTAAAACAAAAGAAGACAGAGCAATAGCATTACAAAAACTGTTACCGCATCAAAGAAAAGATTTTATAGATATTTTTAAAATCATGAATGGATTACCAGTCACAGTTAGATTGTTGGACCCACCATTACATGAATTTTTACCACGTACAGAAAAGGAAATTAATGAGGTTGCTAGTATAGTTGATCTCCCAGTTAAAGAGGTTGAGTCAAGAATTGAAGAGCTCCATGAGCAAAATCCTATGTTAGGTCATAGGGGATGTCGTCTAGGAATATCTTTTCCTGAAATTTATGAAATGCAATGCAAAGCAATATTCGAGGCTTTGGCTTACCTCAAAAAAAATAAAATTAAATCTGCATTTCCTGAAATAATGATACCTTTAGTATCTACAGAGGCTGAAATTAAAATAATGAAAGAATTAGTAATTAGAACTGCTAGTCAAGTTCAAAAAGAAAATAAATTGAAAATAGAATTTTTAGTTGGAACGATGATTGAATTACCTAGAGCGGCAATAAAAGCAAAGGAGATTGCTAAGCATGCAGAATTCTTTAGTTTTGGAACAAATGATTTAACTCAAACTACTTTTGGAATTAGTAGGGATGATAGCGGTAAATTTTTAAATGATTATTTAGAAAACAAAATTTTTTCTGTTGATCCTTTCGTTTCAATAGATGAAGGAGTTTCAGATTTAGTTGAAATAGCAGTAGAAAAAGGAAGAAAACAAAATAAAAATCTTAAATTAGGTATTTGTGGAGAGCATGGAGGAGATCCGCATAGTATATCTTTTTGTTCTAAAGCAGGATTGAATTATGTTTCTTGTTCACCTTATAGAGTTCCTGTTGCAAGGTTGGCTGCTGCTCAAGCTGAAATTAAAAAAAAATTAAATTAAATAGGGGGCGTTCTGTTGCCAGGTGCCCCAGACCCCGTTTGCTTAATTAACTAAGTTAATTAGGCAGCAAGTGCGTAACTTTCGTTAGCAATTATAAATTAGCCCGTTACGGTGGAACAATCCCGAACGAAAGAATAGCCTTTAGTCACCCGTCGAATCTAGTTCACCCCCATAAGTTGTAATGGTGGAGGTGGTGGGTACTGCCCCCACGTCCGCAATGGTTATTACGAAATTCGTTTATCGTCGTAGTTGGAAAACCAACATTATTAATATAAAAGTAATTACAACAGATTCAATAACAATCATGAAATTAACTAAAGAACAACAAGAAGAAATAAAAAATCAACAATCTCAAAGCAACCAAACAAAAAGAGTTACTGCTCCTGAGCTTGAAAAAATCCTTTATGAAGCAATTCCAGCTTTAGATCATGGTTTTGTAAGAGTTGTTGATTATATGGGTGATGACACATCTATAGTTCAATCAGCCAGAGTATCGTACGGAAAAGGAACCAAACAAGTTTCAACTGACAAAGGTTTAATTAAATATTTAATGAGGCATTGGCACAGCACTCCATTCGAAATGTGTGAAATTAAATATCATGTTAAGCTTCCAATATTTATTGCAAGACAATGGATTAGACACAGAACTGCAAATGTAAATGAATATTCTGCAAGGTATTCAATTTTAGATAAAGAATTTTATTTGCCATCACAAGAAAATTTAGCCGCTCAATCAACTAGTAATAGACAGGGTAGAGGAGATGTCTTGGAAGGAAAACAGGCAGAGGAAGTATTAGAACTTCTAAAAAGTGATGCAGAGAGAACTTATGATAATTATGAGACTATGCTTAATGAAAGATTTGATGGATCAACTATTGATGAAAATAAAAAAGGTCTAGCGAGAGAACTTGCAAGAATGAATTTAACACTAAATACTTATACCCAATGGTATTGGAAAACTGATTTATTAAACTTAATGAATTTTTTAAGATTGAGAGCTGATAGTCATGCTCAATATGAAATTAGAGTTTATGCCGACATAATGCTCAATACATTAAAAAAGTGGGTTCCAATTACTTATGATGCCTTCATGGATTATAGAGTAGGCGGTACCGAAGTTTCTGCAAAAGGAAAAATGATTATAAAAAAACTTATTAAAGGTGAAAAGATTGAAATGGAAAACTCTGGCCTATCTAAGCGGGAGTGGAACGAACTTATGTTAGCTTTTGAGATTAATGATAAAATCATTAAGTCATAAAATCATAATATATAGTAAAATATATTGTATATTATGAACCAATACAAATAATGAATAAAATATCTAAAAAAAAAATATATGGTGTTGTTATTTGTTACAATAGTGAGCTTGTAATAAAAGATCTTTATCAAAGAATAGATAAAGAATTGTTTGATAAAATTTATTTTTTTGATGATAATTCGACAGATAATTCTTATGAAGTTGCAAAAGAGTTTGATTGGAATGTTGTAAAAAATCAAACTAATTTAGGTCATGGTGGAAATTTAAAAAAAGCTATTAAAACTGCATTTGAAGACGGTGCAGATTATGTTTTAGAAATTCATGCAGATAACCAATATAATCCTAACTTAATTTTAAAAGCTAAACATTTTATTGAGCAAGATTATGCTCTAATAACAGGTTCAAGATTTGTTAATAAAAATCCACATTTAGATGAAGGAATGCCATTTTTAAGATACTTTTCAAATAAAGTTATGAGTAATTTTACCAGAAAACTTTTATCTATAAATCTAAGTGAGTTCCACACAGGTTTTAAAATTTTTGGTAAAAATTTTTACAACAAAGTTCAATTTGAACATTGTTCAAATAACTATTTGTTTTCTTTTCAAATTATTTTGGCAACAAAATTTTTTAATTTAAAATATGGAGAAATTAGTATTTCCGCTGATTATGGAGATAAAGTAAATTCGTGCAATTATTATAATGGTTTTATTTACTTAATATCAAATTTTGTTGAAATATTTTTTTATTTGCTAGCTAAATCTAAAATTTTTACAAATATCTTATATAAGCCTAAATAATTTTTCTTAATTTAGAAATATTCATAGATGGATTTGGAGGAAATATTTTTTTTCCAGATTTTTTTTTAACTTCTGGATTGTTTTTTTTTGCAAAGTTATAAATAGTTTGGATTTTTCCACCAATATTAAGAATACCTTTTTTATTCAATATTTTTGGGATTATTTTGACAAAATCTTCATGAAAAATAAAATTTGCTTTTATATCTGAAAAAGCAAATTTGTGAATAAAAGGTTTTTCACACATACACAGTCTTAATATTAGTGAATTTTTATATAATCTCACAGCGCATTCTCCACCAAGTTTAGACCACGCATAACTATTTATAGGTAAAATTGGATCATTCTCTTTATAATTCCCCTTTTTACCTGGATAAATATAATTTGTTGAGAAGTAAATTAATTTAATTTTATACTTTTCACAAATTTTCACTACATTAGCCGTCCCAATTATATTTAGATCAATACTTTTTGAGATCTTTTTATCATGGATATTCATTGGCCTAGATAAGCCAGCTGCATGTAAAACATACTTTGGTTTAATTTTTTTTAAATATTTTTCTATAGATTTAATACTTAAAATATTGAGTTCTTTCTTATTAGGAAAAAAAATGTTTAAAAAATTGTTGTTTTTTTTAAGTGTTTTGGCAAACCTACCTTCACCACCTGTTATTACAATTTTTTTTTTTAAAGATCTCAATTTAATTATTATTTAATTGTTTATGCAAATATATAAACTACATAGTAAAGTTAAATACAAATTATGAAAAAAATCTTTCTAAATTTAGGTAAACAACCTATAGCTAATTCATTTTTGAGCTCTATATCTAAGAATACTCTTAAAAAAGAGTATTTTTATAAGCTAAAAGTATGTTTTGATACTGAAAATTTTCTAGTTTCAGTAAAGAACCCCGTGAACCCTAAAATTCAGTATACTGATGAGTATGCTCATAGAGCATCGGAGTCTGAGACTATGAGAGATGCATTTAAATTAACTGCAAAAAAACTTCATGAAAGATTTAAACCTAAAAAAGTTATGGAAATAGGTAGTAATGATGGAGTTTTTTTAAGGAACTTTAAAAAAAATAAAGTTATAGCTGTTGAACCTTGTAAGAATTTAGCAAATTTAACAAGGAAAAAATTTAAAACATATCCTAGTTTCTGGGATAAAAAACTTTCTAATAAAATATTAAATGAAAATTCAAAGATAGATTTAGTTTTTTCATCAAATACAATATCTCATATACCCAACTTAAAAGAGACATTTGAAGCTGTACATAACATACTTTCAGATAATGGAGTTTTGGTAATTGAAGATCCATCACTAAGTTCTATACTTAAAATTAATTCTTATGATCAGTTTTATGATGAACACGTCTATGTATTCTCTGCGTTATCAATAGAAAACACAGTAAAAAAATACAATTTAAAATTATTTGATGTTGAAAAAATCACTAATCATGGTGGATCTTTAAGATATTATATAAGTAAAAAAAAAGGAAATTACAAATCAACCTCCCGTTTAAAAAAAATTCTTAAAGATGAAAAAAAACAAGGTCTGAATAATTTTAAAACATTCAAGAATTTTGCAAAAAGAGTTCATAAGTCAAAACAAAAACTGATAGCACTTCTAAAGAATTTAAAACAAAAAAATAAGAAAATAATAAGTTATGGTGCGACTTATAAATCTACAACAGTATTTAATTATTGCAAGATAGGCACTAATTTTTTTCACTATGTAACCGATACTACAAAGAACAAACAAGGAAAATTTACACCTGGAATGCACATACCAATATTACCACCAGAAATAGGGTTTAATGAAAGCGTTGACATTGCATTTTTAGGAGCTTGGAATTTTAAAAAAGAAATAATGAAAAAAGAGAAAGAATTTAGAAAACGAGGAGGTAAGTTTATTACTCATGTTCCACAAATAAAAATTATTTGATAACCGATGCTTAATAAAAATTTTCAAAAATGGCTAAATATTCAAAAAAAAGAAAACAAAATACAGGTCAAGGTAAAAAAATTAAAAAGTTTAATTAATTGGAATTTTAACAATCAGTTAATATATCATTACAGTAGAAAGTTTTTCAAAATTGTAGGTATTGAGGTAAAATCTAACCTTGAAGGAAAAAATTGGGATCAACCTATTATTGTACAAAATGAAATTGGGATATTAGGTATAATAAAAGATAAAATTAAAGACAAATATCTACTTCAAGCCAAAGTTGAACCAGGAAATAAAAATAAATTACAGTTATCGCCCACTGTTCAAGCAACCAAGAGTAATTATCAAAGAGTTCATGGTGGAAAAAAAATTCCATTTCTTAAATTTTTCTTAAACAAAAAGAAGAGTTTTATCAGTCAATCTGAACAAGGATACAGATACTTGTTTAAATTTAATAATAATTCATTGATAGAGATTAGTAAAAAAATAAAAGTATTCAAAAATTTTTATTGGTTTTCTAAAAAAGATTTAGAACATTTAATTAAAAAAAAAAATATTTTAAACATGGATACGATTTCTGTTTTTTCCTCCTTCATTAAAAAAAATAAAGAAGATCATCCTATTCAAAAAACGTATGAAATTGATAACTGGATTAAAGCAAGAGATAAAAAATATAATTTAAAAATTAAAATAAAACCTTTGATTAATTTAAAACATTGGAAAGTAAGACCTTCAAGCATTGTTCATGAAAATAAAAAACATTTTTCAATCATAGGTATTAGAATAAATGCAAATAAAAGAGAAATTAAAGAATGGGAGCAGCCAATTATTAAAGGTAAAGACTTGGGATTTGTTGGGTTCCTAATGAAAGAGTTTAATAAAACCAATCATTATTTATGCAGATATAATAAAAAACCTGGACTAAAAAAAAGCACTTTATCTTGCTCAGTTAATACTTCAGATTTAAAAAATTATAAACAAAATAGTAAATTATTAAATTTTCAAAAAAAACTACTTAAAGATTATTTTTTAAATAAGCAAAATAAACTTGCTAAAATTTATGACAATGTTCTTTCAGACGAGGGTGGGCGTTTTTATAATTGTGAAATAAGATATAAAGCTTTAAAATTAAAGAGAGAGATGTCAATTAAAATTCCTCAAAACTATATATGGTTATCAGAAAATCAAATGATACAAATGATTAAGAGAAAAAGAATTGATATAGAAGCCCGACTATTATTTGGATGTATAAATATAAACAAAATAAAATAATTTGAAAAAAAATTATAAAATTTTATTAATTGGTTATTCAAATATTGCAAGAAAAAGATTAATACAAACTTTTGTTAAAAAAAAAATTCCTTTTTGTGTTGCATCAAAATCTTTTAAAAAAAAGATTAAAGGATCGTATCAACAGTTTAATGATTATAATCAAGCTTTAAAGCAATCAGGCGCAAATATAGTATATTTATCATTACCTAACTCGATGCATTTTTTGTGGTCAAAAAAAATATTAAAACTAGGATATCATTTGATAGTTGATAAACCAATTACAACAAAAGTTGGTGAACTAAATCAATTAATCAGAATAGCGAAAAGAAAAAAATTATTATTAACTGAAGCAACTTTTTTTAATTATCACAATCAATTTAGATTTGTTAAAAAATTTATTGGAAAACCTAGTAACATTGAGCAAGTTTTTGTAAATTTTACTATTCCAATGCCTAAAAAAAATTCCTTGTTATTATCACCAAAATTTCATGGTGGAACATTTATGGATATGAGTCCTTACACAGCTTCAATTAATAGGATATTATTTGAGGAAAAGTTAAAAAAAAAATCGATTATAGTAAAAAAAAATATTCAGAAATTAATAATCTCATATGACGTTTTTTTAAAATATAAAACCAAAGTTTTTATTGGTACATTTAGGTTTGGTAAAAAATATAATAATAAAATATTAATTTTTCTTAGAAATAGATCTATCGAAATAAATAGAGCATTTTCTCCTCCAAGTGACCAAAAATTAGAGATCCAAATAACAAAAAAAAATCAAGCACAAACAGCTTTTGTAAAGAAAGATAATAGTTTTGAAAATTATTTGTCAGAAGTTATTAAGAATATTAAAAATAAACAATATACTTTTTATTTTGATCAAATGATTAAAGATGAAAATTTTAGGTTTAAGTTACTCAAGGTAAATTGATTTAATCTTATCAGCAAAATTTAAATAAATTTTAGATATTTCATGATCTGGGTTATTTTCAACTAATGGCACACCTTCGTCAGCACTTTTTCCCACTTGTGGATCTATAGGAATTTCACCTAAAAATTCTTTTTGAAATTCCTCTGCAGTTTTCTTAACCCCACCTTCTCCAAAAATTTTATATTTTTTTCCATCGTCACCCATGAAGTAACTCATGTTATCAACTAAACCTAAAATTTTTACTCCAAGTTTATCAAACATTTTAATTCCTCTTTTAACATCTAAAAGAGCTACTTCTTGAGGTGTACTTACAATTATTGCACCATCCATTTTTATTTCTTGAGAAAATGTAAGTTGAGTATCGCCAGTTCCTGGAGGCATATCAACTATGATAAAATCTAAATCTTTCCAATTTACTTTCTGAGTAAAAGTTTTAATTGCACTTGTAACCATAGGACCACGCCATATCATTGGAGTTTGTTGATCAGCTAAAAAACCAATCGACATGCACTGAATTTCATATTTTGTAACTGGATCTAATTTTTGACCATCACTTTTTGGTTTTTCATTAATATCAAACATCTTAGGAATTGATGGGCCATAAATATCTGCATCTAAAAGACCAACTTTGCATCCAACTTTCTTTAATGCCAAAGCAAGATTCGTTGCAAAAGTAGATTTTCCAACACCACCTTTTGCACTAGAGATTGCAATTGTGAACTTTGTTCCAAGAATTGGATTTTTAGTGAATTTTTTAGGCTCTAGCTTACTTTTCATTGCGGCACTAAGTTCAGGTTTTTTATCAGTCATAAAAGTATCATTACTTGTTTTTTGCAATAAAGACACTATATACTTTGGCATATGTCAGACGATTTTAAAGGTCAGAGTCCTTGGGGAACACCTCCTGGTGGAGGTGGCAGTGGCAATGGATCAGGTAGAGGCCCGACACCACCAAATGTCGATGAATTAATTAGAGATCTTCAAGATAAAATTAAAAGATTTTTACCTGGTGGAAAAACTTCAGGTGGAAAATCAATAAGTCTAATTTTATTAGTTTTAGTTTTTGTATGGTTAGCAAGCGGACTTTATAGAGTATTACCCGATGAACAAGGTGTTGTATTAAGATTTGGTAAGTTTGTTAAAACTACACAGCCTGGTTTGAATTATCATATCCCTTTTCCTGTTGAAACTGTGCAAACACCGAAAGTCACAAAAGTAAATAGAATGGATATAGGATTTAGATCTGAAAGAGACAGTGGTTTTTCTACAGGTGGTGGGGTTGCTGATGTTCCACAAGAAAGCTTGATGTTAACTGGAGATGAAAACATTGTTAACATAGATTTTTCAGTATTCTGGGTAATTAAAGATGCTGGAAATTTTTTATTTAAAATTCAAGACCCAGAAGGCACAGTAAAAGCAGCTGCTGAAACTGCAATGAGAGAAGTGATAGCAAAGAGTGATATTCAGCCAATTTTAACAGAAGGTAGATCTAAAATTGAGGTTGAGACACAAAATATAATTCAAAGTATTTTAGACGATTACGAAAGTGGAATTCAAATTACACAAGTTCAAACACAAAAAGCGGACCCACCTGATCAAGTAATTGATGCATTTAGGGATGTTCAGGCTGCAAGAGCAGACATGGAAAGATCTAAAAACGAAGCTGAAGCTTATGCCAATGATGTAATTCCAAGAGCACGGGGGGAAGCGCAAAAAATTTTACAAGCAGCAGAAGCATATAAAAAAGAAGTTGTTGCAAAAGCAGAGGGTGAAGCTAGTAGATTTATAGCTATTTACAATGAGTATAAAAATGCAAAAGCAGTTACTCAAGAGAGAATGTATTTAGAAACTATGGAAAAAGTTTTAGCTGATATAGATAAAGTAATTATAGAAAAAAATGCAGGTTCAGGCGTAGTTCCATATTTGCCTTTGCCTGAATTAAAAAAGAAAGCGACGAATTAAAATGAAAGCTGGAAAAATATTAGTTGGATTGTTAGTTGCAATTGGTGTTGTAGCTTTTTTATCAGTAATTATAGTTAAGGAGGTTAACCAAGCAATTATTCTTCAATTTGGTGATCCAAAAAGAATTATAATGAAACCAGGATTAAACTTTAAAATTCCATTTATTCAAAACGTTGTTTATTTAGATAAAAGAATTTTAAATTTGGACGCTCCACCCGAAGAGGTTATTGCATCAGATCAAAAACGTTTAATAGTTGATGCTTTTGCAAGATTTCAGATCGTAGATCCACTTAAATTCTATATTTCCGTTGGAAATGAAAGAGTTGCAAGATCGAGACTGTCTACAATTATAAACTCAAGAATAAGAAATGTATTAGGTCAAGAAGAATTACAAACATTATTATCCAAAGATAGATCTAAGCAAATGGCTTTAATCAAAGAAGGTGTTAATAACGAAGCACAAAATTTTGGAATTAATATTGTTGATGTAAGAATTAAAAGAGCAGACCTTCCTCAGGCAAACAGTGATGCGATTTATAGAAGAATGCAGACTGAGAGGGAAAGAGAAGCAAAAGAATTTAGAGCAAAAGGAGCAGAGATGGCTGTGACTATCACATCAACTGCTGATAAAGAAGTTACTGTAATCTTAGCAGATGCTCAAAAACAATCAGAGATTATGAAAGGGGA
This sequence comes from uncultured Pelagibacteraceae bacterium, assembly GCA_902559935.1. Classification (GTDB taxonomy): domain Bacteria; phylum Pseudomonadota; class Alphaproteobacteria; order Pelagibacterales; family Pelagibacteraceae; genus Pelagibacter. Next base: position 16,284 of record CACEJN010000005.1, read on the forward strand.
AGGTGATGGACAAAGAAATAAAATATTTGCTGACGCCTTTGGACAAGATCCTGAGTTCTTTGCATTCTATAGAGCTATGCAAGCTTATGAAAAAGCACTTATTGGTGGTGAAACTTCTTTAATTTTATCACCTGATAGTGAATTTTTTAAATTTTTTGGAAATATTAAACCTGAAATCCAACAATAATTCTTAAATGCGTGAGCTAGTTATAGCTTTTGGTCTTTTCTTATTTATTGAAGGAATTTTGTACGCCTTATTTCCAGCAAAAATGAAAAGTATGTTGAAAAAATTAGAACTTGTTAAAGATAGTCAGCTTAGATCAGGTGGACTTATTTTTGCACTAATAGGTTTTATAATTATTTATTTTATTAAGAGCTAATATGAATAAGATTAAACTTATATTCTTAACGCTAGTTATTTCATTTACTTTTTCATTAAATGTGAATTCAAAACCAGTACCTGCTTCATTTGCAGATCTTGCAGAAAAATTAATGCCATCTGTTGTAAACATTTCTACAACAACCACTATCACAACAAATGCTAATCCTTTTCCTTTTCAATTCCCTCCAGGGTCGCCGTTTGAGGATATGTTTAAAGAATTTGGGACACCTCAAGAAAGACAATCAGCTGCATTAGGCTCTGGATTTATAATAGATGAGAAAGGAATTGTGGTTACGAATAATCACGTTATCCAAGATGCTGACGACATTATTGTTAGGGTAAATGGTGACCAAGAATTTAAAGCTAAGGTTTTAGGTGCTGACCCATTAATGGATATTGCTGTTTTAAAATTAGAAACAGATGAAAAGTTTATACCGGTTGCATTTGGTGACTCTGATAAAGCAAGAATTGGAGACTGGGTTTTAGCAATTGGAAATCCATTTGGTTTGGGTGGGACGGTAACAGCTGGAATAATATCAGCAAGAAATAGATCAATTGGTTTATCAAGATATGAAGATTTTATTCAAACAGACGCTTCTATCAATTCAGGAAACTCAGGTGGGCCTTTGTTTGATATGAATGGAAATGTAATTGGAATTAATACCGCGATTCTTGGACGTAATGGTTCTATTGGAATTGGATTTTCTATACCATCAAACAGTGCTCAAATTGTAATTAAACAATTAATAGAATTTGGTGAAACAAAAAGAGGATGGTTAGGAGTTAGAATTCAAGATGTAACAAAAGAAATTGCTGAAGTTGAAAAATTAGATAAAGCAAGAGGAGCATTAGTTGCGAGTGTTGCTGAAAACAGTCCTTCAGAAAAAGCAGGAATACAAGCTGGTGATATTATTTTAGAATTTAATGGAGAAAAAATAAATCAAATGAAAGAGCTTCCAGCAATTGTTGCACGAACAGAGGTTGGAAAAAAAGTTGAAGTTAAAATTTGGAGAGAAAAAAAAGAGATTATCAAAAATGTTGTTTTAGGAAGATTAGAAACTTCAGATGATTTTAAAATAAGTAAAAATCAAGAAACTGAAAAACAAAACAATGAAGAGATCATTGAGAGTTTAAGAATAGCAGTAAGACCATTAACTAAAGAAGATATTAAAAACAGAAAATTACCAAACCAAACAACAGGAGTGGTAATAACAAAAATTGCAAATAATAGTCCTATAGCAAATTCAATAGAACTTAATAGTATTATTATTCAAGCTCAGAAGAAAAAAATTAAATCTGCAGATGATTTGAGAGATATTACTAAAGAAGTTTTAAATTCAAATCAAAAAACCATTTTACTTGCAATTTATAATAATCAAAATCAACGAAGATATATTGGCGTTAAGTTAGACTGATCATGGATTTAAAATCCAAGATTATATTAATCTCAGGTCCTACAGCTTCAGGAAAATCAAGTTTTGCAATTAAGCTTGCAAAAAAAGTTAATGGAGAAATTATTAATGCAGACAGTATGCAAGTATACAAACAGCTTAAAATTTTATCTGCTAGACCAGATCCAAAAAAATACCAGAAAATAAAACATCATTTGTATGGTTTTCATAATGTTACAAAAAACTTCTCTACAGGTGATTGGCTGAAGTTAGTAATCAAAAAAATTAGGAAAGTTCAAAAAAGAAAAAAAACTCCAATTCTTGTCGGAGGTACAGGCTTATACTTTAAGGCTTTAACCGATGGTTTAGTTAAAATACCAAATATTTCTTTAAAATTAAGAACTCAAATTAGAGATTTACAAAAAAAAATTGGACAAAAGAAGTTTTATGAAAAGCTTTTAAAATTAGATCCACCCTCAATAGGAAAAATAAAACCTACAGACACTCAAAGATCTATCAGAGCTTATGAGGTAAAAAAATTTACAAAAAAATCACTTTATGAATGGTTTAAAAATACAAAATCAAACTTCATGGAAGATGATTTTTTTAGAGTTTATATTGATTACCCAAGACAAGAATTAATTGAGCGTATTAATCTTAGAACAGAAGAGATGATAGAAAATGGAGCAATAAAAGAAGTAAAAGATTTCATAAAGCTAAGGGTTAGAAAAGATAAAAGTGCCAATAAGGCCATTGGGGTTAATGAAATTAGGGAATATTTAAAAAAACAAAAAGATTTGAATGATACTAAAGAAAAAATAGCCATAAAAACTAGACAATACGCCAAAAGACAAAGCACTTGGGCTAGAGGCAATATGATGAGTTGGATGAAACTAAAGCCAGAAGACATAAATAATTTTTTGAAAAAAATTTAAAATTTTCATTCTTAAACTTGACCAATGAGCACAACTTCAGCTAGATTGCGAAATGCCAAAATTATTAACTGGAGCAGAAATTGTTTTTAAATGTCTTAAAGACCAAAAGGTAGAACATATCTTTGGTTATCCAGGTGGTGCAGTGTTACCGATTTATGATGAATTAAAAAATCATCCTTCTATAAAACATATTTTAGTTAGACACGAGCAAGGTGCCGGTCACGCAGCCGAAGGTTATGCTAGATCATCAGGAAAACCAGGTGTAGTTTTAGTTACATCAGGTCCTGGAGCCACTAATGTTGTTACAGCATTAACTGATGCGTATATGGACTCCGTACCATTGGTTTGTATTTCTGGTCAAGTTCCAACACATTTAATTGGAACAGATGCCTTTCAGGAATGTGATACTACAGGAATTACAAGACCTTGTACAAAACACAATTGGTTAGTAAAAGATATTAATGATCTATCTAGAGTCATTCATGAGGCTTTCAGAGTTGCAACAACTGGAAGACCAGGACCAGTTTTAATCGATATTCCAAAAGATATTCAATTTGCAAAAGCGAAATATAAAAAACCAAACAAAGAAAAAAAACTAAACGGAAAATCTCACAATAAATTTTCTAAAGATCAAATTGATGAATTAGTAAAATTATTAAGCAAGGCCAAAAAACCAATAATCTATAGTGGCGGAGGAGTAATTAACTCAGGTCCAAAAGCAAGTCATGCTTTAAGAGAATTTGTTGAGCTAACTGGTTTTCCTATAACTTCTACACTTCAAGGATTAGGTGCATACCCAGGAGATGATAATCAATTTTTAGGAATGCTTGGTATGCATGGTACTTATGAAGCAAATAATGCTATGCATGATTGTGATCTTTTAATTAATATTGGTGCAAGATTTGATGATCGTATTACCGGAAAAATAGATGAGTTTTCACCAAATTCAAAAAAGGTTCATATTGATATAGATCCATCATCAATTAATAAAATTATTAAGGTAGATCTTGCAATAGTTGGAGATGTTACGAGTGTCATCAGTAAAATTAATAAGACAATTGCTAAAAGAAAAAATGGTCATAGCAAGTCAAATAAATCAAATATAGCTAAGTGGTGGGAACAAATTGAAAAATGGAGAGAAAAAGATTCTCTTAATTTTATTAATAGCAATGAAAGTATAAAACCTCAACATGCCGTTCAAAGACTTTATGAATTAACTAAGAATAAAGATACTTATGTTACCACTGAAGTTGGACAGCATCAAATGTGGGCTGCTCAACATTATAAATTTAATAAACCAAACAGATGGATGACATCTGGTGGCTTAGGAACTATGGGGTATGGATTGCCAGCAGCAGTTGGTGTTCAAATTGCTCATCCTGAAAAATTAGTTATTGATATTGCTGGCGAGGCTTCTGTTTTAATGACTATGCAAGAAATGTCTACGGCAGTTCAATATAATCTTCCTATAAAAATATTTATTTTAAATAACCAATATATGGGAATGGTAAGACAATGGCAGGAATTATTACATGAAAAAAATTATTCTGAAAGTTATTCTGAAGCATTACCTGATTTTATGAAAATGGCAGAGGCATATGGATGCAAGGGAATTAAAGTAGATAACCCAGCTGACCTTGATGATAAGATCCAAGAAATGATTGACTACGATGGGCCTGTTATATTTGATTGTCATGTTGATCCTAACGAGAATTGCTTCCCAATGATACCATCTGGAAAACCTCATAACCAAATGATCTTGGGCCCAAATGATCAAGAGGAAAATAAAATTAAAGGAAAAGGCAAAGCCTTAGTATAATCATAATGCCGAAATCGAAATCAGCTTATAGCGTACCTACGAAGAAACAAAAACCAGATACTTACATTTTTGTTGTTTGGGTAGATAATGAGGCTGGAGTTCTTGCAAGAGTAGTCGGTTTATTTTCTGGTCGAGGTTATAACATTGAGTCGTTAGCTGTTGCTGAGGTTGATGCGGTTAAAAATATTTCAAGAATAACAATTGTTACTACCGGAACACCTCAAGTAATTGATCAAATAAGACTTCAGTTAACTAAATTAGTGCCTGTTCATAAAGTCGCTGAGTTTAAAAGAGAAGACAAAAACGTAATATTTAAGGAAATGGCTTTATTTAAAGTAGTAGGCAAAAGAAATAAAATTGAAAAATGCTTAAATGCTTGTAAAAAATTTAATCCCATAATATTAGATGAAACAAAATCTTCAGCAGTAATTCAAATAACTGCTTTAAGAAGAGAAATTGATGTAATGAATAAAAAATTAAAGCCTTTGGGACTTATAAGTACTTCGAGAACAGGGGCAGTAGCTATGACCAGAGGTGCTAAAATATTTAATTAATTTAATAGGAGAGATGATATGAAAATGTTTTATGAAAAAGATGCAGATGTAAACCTGATTAAGAGTAAAAAAGTTGCTATTTTTGGTTATGGAAGCCAAGGACACGCTCATGCATTAAACCTTAAAGATAGTGGAGTAAAAGAAATTGTTGTTGCATTAAGAGAAGGTTCATCGAGTGCTGCAAAAGCTGAGTCAAAAGGATTAAAAGTAATGAACTTGTCTGATGCTGCAGAATGGGCTGATGTGGTAATGATTCTTACACCAGATGAATTACAAGCAGAAATTTATAAAAATCATATTGAACAAAGAGTAAGAGAGGGAACAAGTATCGCTTTTGCTCATGGTTTAAATGTTCATTACGATTTAATTAAAGCAAGAAAAGATCTAGATGTTTTTATGGTTGCTCCAAAGGGACCTGGCCACTTAGTCAGAAGTGAATATGAAAAAGGAGGTGGAGTACCTTGTTTATTTGCCGTTCATCAAGATGGTTCAGGAAAGGCAAGAGACTTAGCTTTATCCTATGCTTCAGCAGTTGGTGGAGGAAGATCAGGAATAATTGAAACTACATTTAAAGATGAAGTTGAAACAGATTTGTTTGGTGAACAAACAGTTTTATGTGGAGGTTTGGTTGAGCTAATTAAAAATGGTTATGAAACGTTAGTTGAGGCAGGATACGAACCTGAGATGGCATATTTTGAAACTGTGCACGAAGTGAAATTAATTGTTGATTTAATTTATGAAGGTGGAATTGCAAATATGAATTATTCAATATCAAATACTGCTGAATATGGGGAATACCAATCAGGCCCAAGAGTAGTCAATAAAGAAGAAACTAAAAAAAGAATGAAAGAAGTTTTGGAAGAAATTCAATCTGGCAAATTTACTAAAGAATGGATGGATGAATGTAAGAATGGACAAAAGAATTTTCTTGCTACAAGAGCTAAACTAGCCGAACATCCGGTGGAAAAAGTTGGTGCAGAATTAAGAGCAATGATGCCTTGGATTAGTAAGAAAAAATTAGTTGATAGTGATAAAAAATAGTAATTGATAGTGGAACAAATTCAAAATTTAACAAGAGAAGATTTAAATTTTTTAGTTCAACTATTTTATATAAAATATTCTTCATCCTTATCTAAATGAAGAAAAAAATTCCATTCAGATATCCTACAGAAAGATATTTAAATATTATTAAACGAGGATATTCAGATTGTAAGCTCGATAAAAAAAATTTGAAAAAAGCTTTAACAATCAAATTATGAAAAATTATTTTAATAGAATTAATCTTAATTTAATCTCGATTAGTTTTCTTGTTATTGTAATATTTCCACTAAATTTAGCAAAAAACAATCAATTCAATTATAATTTAGAATTATTTTTTTCTTTGTTAATTACTGCTTTTATTTTGAGTATAATTTTAATATTTTTAACTATTATAACTTTAAAAACCTTATCCGGATTTAAAATATATTCAATTTATTCCAATCTAATTGCATTTGTTTTACTGTGGATATTTATTACTGGTAATTTTCTTCCTATATCAGGTTTATCAGGTCAATTTTTGAATTTAAATTTACCTATTAGGCTTAGATTCGTAATATTAATTAAAATAATATTTATTATTCTTTTTTTTATTTATTTAATTAAAAAAGATAAAAACCTCTATTTTTTTAAATTTATTTTTATTTTCACTTTCGTAAATTTAGTTTTTTTATCTTTCAGTATTAAAAAAGATATAACAATAAATAAAGAAAATAACCTCAGCAAGTTTGGGAGTAAAAACTTAATTGTTTTAAGTTTTGATGGAATTTCAGGTCATAAAATTTCTAAAGAAATATTTGATAATAAAATTTTAAATCAAACACTTAAAGATTTTAAACTTTATGAAAATACTATTTCAGGTGCCCCATTCACCACACCTTCTATCATAATTGAACTAAATGGAAAATATACAAAAAATAATTCTAAAAATATTTTAAATAATGAAAACATTGATACTCTTGTATATGGAACTTATAGAGTTGGACTTTCAGATACAAACAAAGGTGTAATCAAATCTCAATTACAAAATTATAATAATTCTTTTAAATTAAATTTGTTTTTCCAAAAATATTGGTTGGGTTCTGTGGGTAGGTGGTCTTCACCGATTGGTATAATTTTGCTTAAACCTCTAATATATAATGATATGTATAAAACCTTTATAGAGTCAGTATCATTTAATAATAAAGACAAGAATAACCCATTCGATTTTATTACTAGTAGAGATAAAGTAGATTTATATGAACTCGATATTATTTTAGATCAAATAAATTTTGATGAAAGCTTAAAAAATGTTATCCGAATGTATCATTTTACCTTTTCCCATTGGCCAATTAAATTAAATGAAGATTGTAAAGAAATAGATTCCTTTAGTGATAATATTCAAGCATCACAATATGAACAAATAATGTTAAAATGTATTTCAAAAAAAATTGTTAAATTTATAAATAAACTTAAAGGTCAAAATATTTATGATAATTCAATGATTGTGATAAAATCTGATCATGCAAAACCAAATTGTAATGAGACACGTCACACAAAGTATAAAATATCAGATTTTTATAATCCACAGTGCAATCCACATTATAGCGAATATCCATACACTGAAAAATTGAATAATCATTTTTATTATGGTTTTGGCAGGTACAAACCATTTATACTGATTAAAGATCAATATCAGACTCGTGATAAAGTTAAAATTTCTAAAAAACAGGTTTTTTTACATGATTTAAGTATTACTTTCTGTAATTTTTTTCTAGAACTTAACAATTGTGAAATATCTAATAGAAATGATCTAACTAAACCTGAAAATGAATTTTCTAATAATAAATATGATATTTATATTACAGAACCTCAATTTACTTTAAGTACAACTAATTTTTCAAAATTAAAAAAATATCAAATTGAAAGTAATCAAAGTTTTTTAGATTATTTAAAATCAAAGAAGATCATTACTTTAAATTAATTTTTTTTTAATTATAATTGTTAAAATACACGGAAAATTATTGGTATAATAATTTATAAAATTCACTTATACTTTTTCAAATAAATTTAAATACGAGGGGAATAATGAATACTAAAAATATATTAAGAATTTTATTATCACTAGTTCTAGTATTTGGATTTTCTTCAGCATGGGCAAAAACAATCAAATGGTCTATGCAAGGAGACAGTCTAACACTAGATCCGCATGCACAAAATGAGGGTCCAACTACTCAGGTTTCAAGGCAAGTCTATGAAGCACTTGTTCAAAGAGGTCTTGATATGAAAATAGGACCAGCTTTAGCAACTAAGTGGAGAGCAACAGATCCTAATAATTGGGAATTTACATTAAGAAAAGGTGTAAAATTTTCTGATGGTTCTGATATGACATCTGAAGATGTCGTATTTAGTATATTGAGAGCTAAACAAAGAACATCGGATTTTAAAGAGTACATTAGCACTATCTCAGGAGTTAAAGCGGTTGGTGATCACACTGTTATAATTACAACAAGTAAACCAAATCCTATTCTGTTAAATCAACTCTCAAATATTTTTATCATGTCTAAAGCATGGTCGGAGAAAAATTTTGCAATGGCACCACAAAATTGGGATGCAGGGCAAGAAACATTTTCAGCTACAAATGCTTTGGGAACTGGACCTTTTAAAATTACTTTAAGAGAGCCTAACACTAAAACTGTGTTTAAAAGAAATAAACACTGGTGGGGTGAGATGAAGGATAAAAAAGTAACTCAAATTGAATTACTTCCAATTAAAAATGCAGCTACTAGAGTTGCAGCATTATTATCTGGAGAAATTGATATAGTTACAGATGCACCTGTTCAGGATTTAAAAAGAATTGGTTCTTCTTCAGGTCACAAAGTTGAAAGTACAGCACAAATGCGTACAATTTTCTTAGGAATGGATCAAGCGGCTGACAAGTTAAGAACAGGTAACACAGGCGATAACCCATTTAAGAAAAAAGAGGTAAGACAAGCTCTTTATCAGGCAATTGATATAGAGGCGATCAAGAAAAAAGTTATGAGAGGTTTAAGTGAGCCAGCAGGAATTATAACTTTTCCAGGTGTAAATGGTTACACTAAAGATCTTGATAAAAGATTACCTTACGATGTTAATGCTGCAAAAAAACTTTTAGCTGATGCAGGTTATCCTAATGGTTTTGATGTTGAACTTAGATGTCCTAACGACAGATATGTAAACGATGAAGCAATTTGTACTGCTGTTGTTGGAATGTTAGGTAAAATTGGAGTTAACGTTAACTTATTCGCTCAAACTAAAAGTAAACACTTCAAAGAGCTTAAAGATGATCAGGGTGATTTCTATATGCTAGGATGGGGTGTTCCAACTTTAGATAGTCACTATGTTTTCCATTACTTATATGAAACTGGTGCTAGCTGGAACAAAGTTAACTTTAGTAACGCAGACGTTGATGCTGCAATTAGAGTTATGGAAGGCGAAGTGGATTTAGATAAAAGAAATGCTGCAATTGCAAAAGCTTGGAAAATTGTAAAAGATGATATTTCTTATCTTCCTTTACATCACCAAGTAATTTCTTGGGCATCTAAAAGTAATGTTGACGTTCCTATCAGACCGAATAACGAACCATTATTCAGAACTGCTAGTTTTAACTAATTAAAAATTATTACAAGCCCTTTAAAAATTTAAAGGGCTTGTAAGTTTAAACCTCACAAATTGATAAAATATTTTTTTAAAAGGCTGTTTCAATCTGCTTTGGTGATGCTGGTTGTTGCCTTTGTGTCTTTCTCATTATTCAATTTTGTTGGAGATCCAATTAATAACATGGTTGGAGAAGAAACTTCTGATGAGGAAAGAGCAGAATTGAGAGAAACATTAGGTTTAATGGATCCAATTCATGTCCAATTTTCGAGATTTATAGTTAATGCTTCAAAAGGTGAGTTTGGAATTTCATATCAATTAAGAAGACCTGTTTCAGAATTAATAGTTGAAAGATTGCCAGCAACTATTGAACTTGTGGTTATTTCAGCACTAATTGCACTTATAACCGGTACATTATTGGGAGTTTATACAGGTATAAATCGAAAAGGTTTTTTAAGTGATTTTGTTTTAGCCATCTCCTTGTTGGGGGTTTCACTCCCCACATTTGTAATTGGTATATTATTTATATATTTGTTTGCAGTAATCTTAGGAATATTACCTTCTTTTGGAAGAGGAGAAGTTATTGATTTAGGTTTTTGGACTACAGGTTTTTTAACAGTTTCAGGACTTAAAGCAATTATACTTCCTTCAGTAACATTAAGTCTTTTTCAAATGACTTATATCATCAGACTTGTGCGAGCAGAGATGATGGAAATACTACAAACAGATTATATTAAATTTGCACGTGCTCGAGGTATTAGTGAAAATAGTATTAAATATAAACATGCATTAAAAAATGGATTGATACCTGTAATAACTATAGCAGGAATAAATATTGGAACACTAATTGCGTTTTCAATCATTACTGAAACTGTTTTTCAATGGCCTGGAATGGGTTTCTTATTTATCCAAGCAGTTCAATTCGTTGATATACCAATCATGTCAGCATATTTAGTATTTATAGCTTTTGTTTTCGTAATGATAAATTTTATAGTTGATATTCTTTATTATCTAATTGATCCAAGAATAAGAGTTAAAGGAGATACTGCAAGTGGATAACAAATCTTTAACTACTTGGGAAAAAATAAAAGATAGTGATATTTATCATAGCTTTGTTAAATCCCCTACTGCAATTGTATCATCTACTATTTTGTTTATAATTTTTTTCTGCTCTTTTTTTGTTGAGCTCATTACACCCTACAATCCTTTTGATCCATCCTCTCTCTCACTGATGGATGCATTCACGCCACCATCATGGACAGAAGATGGTCTTGCTAAATTTATTTTAGGTACTGATGGACAAGGAAGAGATATGTTGTCTACAATTTTATACGGATGTAGAATTTCTCTGATTGTAGGTTTTTCTGCAATAATCTTTAGTTTAATTCTTGGAGTTGGATTGGGATTAACGGCTGGATTTTTTGGAGGAAAATATGAAATGATAGTAATGAGGTTAACAGATGTTCAGTTAACAGTTCCAAGTATTTTGATGGCATTATTAGTTGATGGAATAGCAAGAGGATTAATCTCAAGAGAAATGCATGATGAAATGGCAATTTATGTTTTAATATTTGCTATCGGGATTTCAGAGTGGCCACAATTTGCAAGAGTTTCTAGAGCTGCAACTTTAGTAGAAAAAAATAAAGATTATGTTTCAGCATCAACAATAATCGGGGTTTCAAATATAATTATTATGTTTAAACATATTTTACCAAATATTTTAAGACCAGTCTTGGTAATTGGAACTATTGGTCTAGCACTTGCTATTTTAGCTGAGTCCACTTTAAGTTTTTTAGGTGTTGGCGTACCCCCAACAACACCTTCTTTGGGAACATTGATACGACTTGGTAATGACTTTTTATTTTCAGGAGAATGGTGGATAACTTTTTTTCCAGCAATTTTCTTAGTTATTTTAGCATTTTCAATAAATTTATTAGGGGATTGGATGAGAGATACTTTAAATCCAAAATTAAAAAAATGACATTTTTAAAAATAAATAATCTTAGCGTTGATTATCAAATGAGAAAAGAAACAGTTAACGCTGCTAAGAATGTAAATATTGAGGTTAACAAAGGAGAAATTTTAGGATTAGTCGGAGAGTCTGGATCAGGAAAAAGTACAGTAGGAAACGCAATTATAAATTTAATTGATGAACCAGGTAAGGTATCTAGTGGATCGGTTATTTTGGGTGATCTTAACATTCATGAAAATTCTGAAAGTATTGTTAAATATAGAGGAAATAAAATTGGATTGATATTTCAAGATCCTCAAACTTCCCTTAACCCAATTCTTACAGTGGGCGAACAGTTAATTGAAACAATTCAAACTCATCTTAAATTAAGTAAAGAGGAAGCAAAAAATAAATCTATAAATCTATTGAAAGAAGTTGGTATAAAAGATGCAGAGACAAGATTTGATAATTATCCTCACCAATTTTCAGGTGGAATGAGACAGCGAGTAGTTATTTCTTTAGCTTTATGTTGTGAGCCAGAATTGTTAATTGCAGATGAGCCAACAACAGCATTGGATGTATCAATTCAATCTCAAATTTTAGAACTAATTAAAAAATTAACAAAAGAAAGAAATCTTGCGGTTATCTTAATTACTCATGACATGGGTGTTATAGCTGAGACAACGGATCGTGTAGCAGTTATGAAAAGTGGTAATTTAGTTGAAATCGGTGAAACCAAAAAAATATTAACTAATCCACAAGAAAATTATACTAAAAGTTTAGTAAGTTCAGTTCCACCAACTAACAAAAAAATTTCAAGATTTGTGATTGTAGAAAAAGAAAACAATAATAAAAAAGAAAATAATATCAAAATATTAAACAGATGGTCAAAGAAAGAAATTGCAAACCAAGATTTGGTAGAAATAAAAAATCTTAATAAAAGTTTTGATGATAATTTTTTTACAGAAAATTCTAAAAATTCTGTAATGGCTGTTGATGATGTTTCATTTGAAATAAAAGAGGGCGAATCTTTTGGTTTAGTAGGAGAAAGTGGAAGTGGAAAATCTACAATTGCTAAAATGATTGTAAATTTATTTAAACCTACATCTGGTGACATCTTCTTTGATAACGTTTGTATAACAAAAATTAAACAGAGATCTGAATTAATGAAATTTAGAAAACAAATTCAAATGATATTTCAAGATCCTTATTCATCACTAAATGGCAGATTAAAAGTAAAAGATATAATTGCAGAGCCAATTACGCTTCACAATCCATCTATATCTACTTTAGATTTAAATAATTATATTTATGATCTACTGGAGTCTGTAGAATTAACTCAAAAATCTGCAGACCGATATCCACATGAATTTTCAGGAGGACAGAGGCAGAGAATATCAATAGCAAGAGCACTTGCCACACAACCAAGACTTTTAGTTTGTGATGAGCCTACCTCTGCTTTGGATGTAAGTATCCAAGCCCAAATACTAAATTTACTTAAAGATCTTCAAGAACAATTAAATTTAACAATTTTGTTTATTAGTCATGACCTACCTGTTGTTAGACAAATGTGTGATAGGATTGGAGTCTTAAAAGATGGCAAATTATGTGAAGTTTCAAACACTGAGCATTTATTTTTAAAACCAACACATGAATACACAAAAGAACTTTTACGATTAATGCCTAAAATTGAGTCTATTTATAATTAATTTTTCTTAAGCCTAAAATGGTCCATTAAAAGTGATTATTTAACTAATTATTTTGCAATCTCTCTCATAGATTGTATTATAGATTTTCTAAAATTTTAGTTATGAGCAATAAAGATAGAGTCTTTATATTTGATACTACTATGCGAGATGGTGAGCAGTCGCCAGGCGCATCTATGAGTTTAGAAGAAAAAATTCAAATCGCCAGAGTGTTTGATGAATTGGGTATCGATATTATTGAAGCAGGTTTTCCAATAGCTTCACCAGGGGATTTTGAAGCTGTTTCAGAAGTAAGTAAAATTTTAAAAAATTCTATTCCTGCAGGACTCTCAAGACACTCAGTAAAGGATATTGATAGAGCTTATGAAGCTCTAAAACATGCACCAAGATTTAGAATACATACATTTATTTCTACAAGTCCGTTACACATGAAGCATAAATTAAATATGTCTCCAGAAGATGTTTATGAATCAATTGGAAAACATGTTGCCTATGCAAGAAAGTTTACTGATGATGTTGAGTGGTCATGTGAAGATGGAACAAGAACTGATATGGATTACATGTGTAAAACTGTAGAGCTTGCAATTAAAAATGGAGCTAAAACAATTAACATTCCTGATACAGTTGGTTACACAATACCATCTGAGTTTACTACAATTATAGAAACTTTACTAAATAAAGTTCCAAATATTGATAAAGCAATTTTATCAACTCATTGTCATAATGATTTAGGTTTAGCAGTAGCAAACTCATTAGCTGGAGTTCAAGCTGGAGCAAGACAAATTGAGTGTACTATTAATGGATTAGGAGAAAGAGCAGGAAATGCTGCTCTTGAGGAAGTTGTTATGGCAATTAAAACAAGACCTGATTTAATGCCTTATGAAACTGGAATAAATACTACTCTTTTAAGTAAAGCTTCTAAAATTGTTTCAAATGCAACAGGATTTCCTGTTCAATATAATAAAGCAATAGTTGGAAAAAATGCTTTTGCACATGAAGCAGGAATACATCAAGATGGAATGTTAAAAAATAGACAAACATATGAGATAATGACACCTGAAAGTGTAGGAGTTAAACAAACTTCTTTAGTAATGGGTAAGCATTCAGGCAGACATGCATTTAAAGATAAAATGAATAGTTTAGGTTACCCTGATCTTACAGATGATGTTGTAAGTAATGCATTTGCAAAATTTAAGGTTTTAGCTGACAAGAAAAAACATGTTTATGATGAAGACATTATTGCTTTAGTAGATGATAGTTTAATAATTGATAACAAAGTTAGTGCTATTAGTTTAAAATCATTAAAGGTTTTTGCTGGAACAGGTGAACCACAAAGAGCAGAAATGACTTTAGATGTTTATGGAGATGTAAAACAAGCTTCCGAAACTGGTGATGGACCAGTTGATGCAATATTTAAATGTATAAAAACTTTGTATCCTCATGATGTTAATTTGCAACTTTATCAAGTTCATGCTGTTACAGAAGGAACAGATGCACAAGCGACTGTTAGTGTAAAAATTGAGGAGAAAGGTAAAACAACTGTAGGTCAGGCAGCTGACACAGATACTTTAGTTGCATCAGCAAATGCTTACATAAATGCATTAAACAAAATGATAATTAAACGAGATAAAACAGCTCCTATGGAGCAAGAAAGTCAGAAAGTAAGAGGGATATAATGGGGTTATTTAGCAGTGTTAAAAAAATATGGAGCCAAGATATGGCAATTGATCTTGGTACAGCAAACACACTTGTAGTTTTAAAGGGTCAAGGTGTAGTTCTTAATGAGCCTTCAGTTGTTGCAATAGTTGATCAAGGTGGAAAAAAAAATGTATTAGCTGTTGGAGATGAAGCTAAGACAATGTTAGGTAGAACACCAGGTAATATAAGTGCAATCAGACCATTAAGAGATGGTGTTATCGCAGATTTCATAGTTACTGAAGAAATGATTAAACATTTTATTAAAAAAGTTCATAAAGGAAGCACATTTGCTAATCCAAGAATATTGATTTGTGTACCAACTGGTTCAACACCGGTTGAAAGAAAAGCAATTCAAGATAGTGCTTTAGCAGCAGGCGCAAGAAGAGTCCAGTTAATTGAAGAACCGATTGCAGCAGCTATTGGAGCAAATCTACCCATTTCTGAAGCAACTGGTTCAATGATTGTAGATATTGGCGGAGGTACAAGTGAAATCGCAGTAATGTCTTTAGGTGGATTAGTTTACTCCAAATCATTAAGAGTTGCAGGTGACTCAATGGATACAGCAATCGTAGATTATATGAGAAAAGAATATAATCTATTAATTGGTGATACTACCGCTGAAAAAATAAAAAAAGAAATGGGAACAGCAGTACCAACGGGAACAAATACTTATCCAGTTAAAGGAAGAGATTTAAGATCAGGTACGCCTAAGGAAGTAAATATTACCGAGGAAGATACTGCTGAAGCACTAAACGATATTATGAAACAAATGGTTGGTGCAATTAAAGATGCGTTAGAAAATACTCCACCTGAGTTGTCAGCTGATTTAGTTGATATGGGTTTAACTTTAACAGGTGGTGGTGCTTTGTTAAAAAATATCGATAAAAGGTTTTCTAAAGAAACAGGTTTACCAGTTCATATAGCAGATGATCCATTATCTTGTGTAGCTGTTGGTACAGGTAAAGCTTTGGATCAAGAAGAAACTTTTTCTACTATGTTATCTGAATATTAGGAAAAATGGCTACTGGCAGAGATGATTTTGTAATTGCCATTAGGTCAGCTTTTTTAAAAAAAAAAGATAAACAAAAATTTTCTTTATTAACTTTAATTGTTTTATCAATTTTTGTAATTGTTCTAAGTAATTTTAATTTTAAAGCAATACAATTTGTTAAATTAGGAATTAATGAAATTATTTATAGATCATCTCATATTGCTTCAATCCCAGAAAATAAATTAAAAGAAATAACTTTAAAATTCAAATCACATATGGATTTGTATGAAAATCATCAGAAAGAATTAATTAAAATAGAAAATTCTGACCAACTTAAATTACAAAATAAGTTTTTAACTGCAGAAAATGAAAAGCTTAGAGATTTACTTGAAGAAAGCATAAGTTCAAAAGAAATATTTGCTAGAGTTTTAATTGATAAAGACAGCCCATATTTAAAATCAATAGTATTAAACAAAGGCACAAAAGATAAAGTAAAAATTGGAATGGCAGTTATTGATGATGTTTATCTAGTTGGCCAGATAATTGAAGTAAATTATTCTAATTCAAGGGCATTACTATTGTCTGACCTTAATAGTAAAATACCATCTGTTCTAGAGCCAGATGACATACAAGCTGTAATTTCTGGTACAGGAAGTGATTTTGGAAAAATTGAACATACTCAAGAAGAATTTAGAGAAGATTTTAAAAATAAAGAAATTTTTGCTTACACCTCAGGTCTTGGCGGTTTATTCAAACCTGGTATACCAATTGGAAAAATTAACAGCATATCAGAAGGAAAAATTAATTTTTTTTCTGACTTTACACAACTCAACTATGTAAAAATAGTTTCTTATAAAATAGGTGGAGAAGAATAATGTCGTCACTTAACAAAAGTCCTTTTTTAAGAATATTCTTATCTTATGCACCTTTGATAATGTTATTTTTTTCAGTATTTAATGAATTTGATTTTAATTACTTAAAACTTGATTATTTTGCTTTTAATTTTGTTCATCTGTTAATTTTCTTTTGGACTTTAAGAAATCCTGATCAATTAGGTTATTTAGCAATTTTCTTTGCAGGTATCATCAATGATGTTGTTATAGGAATACCAATAGGCATTAGTAGTTTTTGCTATCTTATTCTTTGTTCTGTAACAGCTTATATAAGAAACATTACTTTATCACCAAACTTTATGAAGGATTGGATCTCATTATTATTCACAATTTTATTAATTAATTCAATTCAAGTAATTATTTTGGATTTAGTCTTTTTAATTAAAGTTGATTACACTAATTATTTAATTAACTCAGGTTTTACTTTTTTATTTTATCCAATATTTTTTTTATTTTTTAATTTTTTAAACGAAAGAATTTCATATCAAACAAATGATTAAATCTAATTCAGGAATAAGAAAAACTGATGTAATTAATAGAAGAATGTTCATAATCGGAGCAGCAAAAGTAGTTATTTTTGTTGGTATCGTTGCCCGTTTGTTTTCTCTTCAAATAAATGAAAATAAAAAATATCTTACTCTTTCAGACAAGAATAGAATTAGAGAATGGAAACTCCCACCTACAAGAGGAAATATTGTTGATTATTTTGGAAATGTAATTGCAGGGAATTTAAAAGTTTATCAATTACATATAATTCCAGAGCAAGTTGAGAATTTTAATTATTTACTAGTTAGATTGAAAAATCTTTTAAATCTAAGTGACAAAAGAATTGCAAGAATAAATAAATTAAAAGCAGAGCTAAAACCTTGGGATAGTATTATTGTTTCTGAAAACTTAAGCTGGAGTCAATTTGTAAAAATTAATAATTATTTATACGATCTTGTGGGTGTGAAACCTGTGATGACAATCTCCAGAAATTATCCATTTAATGATGTATACACACATGTTCTTGGATATGTGAGTCAACCCAATGAACAAGAACTTTTAGAAAATGAAATTATCCAAGAAAGATTTGTACCAGGAATGAAAATTGGAAAACTGGGCTTAGAGAAAAGACTTGAAAATCATTTAATTGGAACAAATGCTATTCAAAGATATGAAGTAAATGCTTACGGTAAAAGAATTAATCAACTCGAGCATCAAAAAGGTGAACAAGGAATAAATATACGTCTAACTGTAGATACAGAAATACAAAAAGCTTGTGGGGAATTGTTAAACGAAAAAGCAGGATCTATAAGTGTAATGGATATCTATACTGGAGATATAATAGCAATGTATTCATCTCCATCTTATAATCCAAATTTATTTTTATTTGGAATAAGTCAAGATGAGTGGCAATTAATTAGAAATAATCCATTAAAACCATTAATAAACAAAACCCTTTCGGGTCTATACTCACCAGGTTCAACAATAAAACCTATCGTTGCACTTTCAGCTTTAGAAAACAAAGTAATAGATACAAAGTTTAAAGTTAAATGCACAGGAAAAATGGAGCTGTATGGACAAACATTTCACTGTTGGAAGGAAAAAGGACATGGCTGGGTAAGTTTAAAAAATGCCATGAAGCAATCTTGTGATACTTATTTTTATGAGGTTGCAAGATTATTAGGTGTCGATAGGTTAAACATTACAGCTGAAAAGTTTGGCTTAGGAAAAAAAGTTCTTGGTGATTATTTTGATAATGAAAAAAAAGGATTATTTCCGAATACAAAATGGAAAAAAAATAATCTAGGCAAAGGCTGGGTATTAGGTGAAACTTTAATCACAGGTATTGGTCAAGGCTATACACAAACAACTCCTTTACAACTTTGTATGATGACTGCACAAATTGCAAATGGAGGCTTTGCTGTAAAACCGAAAATAATAGTGGATAATAATCCAATTTCTTATGAAGATGCAAAACAATCAATGGAAAGCGGGTTATTTTTTGACACCGATTCTGAGGAATTGTTAGACAAAAAGTTATTTAAAAACCAAAAAAATATTAAGATTGTTCAAGAAGCAATGTTTGCTTCGACCAATGAAAGATTTGGAACTTCTTATAAATCAAGAATTGATGATCCTAAATATCAATTTGCAGGAAAAACTGGAACAGCCCAGGTCAAGAGAATCAGTAAAAGAGAGAGGGAATTGGATTTAGAATTAGAGCAAATACCATATAAAGATAGAGATCATGCTTTGTATGTCGCTTATGGCCCATATGTTAACCCGCGATATGCACTTAGTATAATTGTCGAGCATGGTGGTTCGGGAAGTAAGGCGGCAGCACCAATTGCAAAAAAATTATTTAAATTAATCATCGACAGACATGATTTAAGAAATAAACAATCAAATTTTGAGAGGATTACTGTTTAAATGTTTCAGCACGATAGATTGAGTAATGAGATTACATTATTTCAAAAAATAAAAAACTTAGACTATATACTGTTGATTTCTGTCATCCTTCTTTCTGTATTAAGTGTTTTTGTTATGTATTCTACAGATGGAGGTGAAATACTTTTTCATACTAAAAATCATTTTGTAAAACTTGCTGTTTTTTTTCCTTTAATGATTTTTATGGCTTTCTTTAATATAAAATTTTGGCACAATTTTTCATACTTAATTTACTTTATTGTAATACTTTTATTAATTTATGTTTCATTTTTTGGAATAAAGTCTTCTGGTTCACAAAGATGGATGGACCTTTATTTATTTGTTCTACAACCTTCAGAACTTATGAAAGTAGCAATCATACTGTGTCTTGCAAAATACTTTCATAGAATAAAAATAGAAAATGTTAATTCATTTACTAGTATAACTATTGTGTTATCGATAATAATAATTCCAATAATTTTTGTAATTTCTCAACCTGATCTTGGTACATCTATATTAATTGCTTTAAGTGGATTAATTATTTTGTGGTTAGGAGGTATGAAAATTAAATATTTTATATACTCATTTTTTACTTTCTTAATTTCGCTCCCATTTATAATCTCATTTCTTAAACCTTATCAAAAACTGAGAATATTAACTTTTTTAGATCCAGATAGGGATCCATTGGGTGCTGGATATCAAATTATACAGTCAAAAATAGCTATTGGCTCAGGTGGCCTTAATGGAAAAGGTTTTTTAAAAGGAACCCAGAGCTATTTAGATTTTTTACCTGAAAAACATACAGATTTTATATTTACTTTATTTTCAGAAGAGTTTGGTTTTATAGGCTCAGTTGGTCTATTAATATTATACTCAATAATAATTTTTAGAATTGTAAGAATAGGATCAATTTCGAGAAGTAATTTTGCTAGACTCTTTTGTTTTGGTTATGCTTTTGCGATCTTTATTTATATTGTTGTAAACTTATCAATGGTTTTGGGTCTACTACCTATAGTTGGTTCTCCATTACCTATCATGTCGTATGGAGGTTCTTCAATGTTGGCCACTATGATTGGTTTTGGCATAGTATTGAGTGCAAAAATTAATCATAAACAAATGATTGCATAATTTGTCACTCTGAAAATTAAATATTTACTTGTATAACAATTTTATGAAAAAAAATTTTAAAGTAGGAATAGTTGGAGCAGGAATTCAAGGTGTATCTAATGCTTTGTTTCTTCAAAAAAAAGGTTTCAACGTAACTATTTTTGATAGAGATAATCCAGGTAGTCAAGCCGCCTCTTATGGTAATGCGGGTCACTTTTCGCCATATGCATCTCTTTCTTTAAACAGAACTGATGTTTTAGCGGATGTCCCGGCTATGTTACTCAGCTCTACAGGTCCACTTGCCTTGAAATGGAACTACGTTCCTAAAATGATTCCATGGTTTATAAAATTTATAATGAATACCACTAAAACTAAGATGATGCATACTGCTAAAAATATGCACCAAATTTTAGATTTAGCTTTACCTGCATATGATGAACTATTTGAAGAGATAGACTTAGAAGGTTTAGTTGAAAACAAAGGCATTCTATATATTTGGAATGATAAAGATTTAAAAAGTAGAGAATTAGAAATCAGAGTAAGGGAAGAATTAGGAGTTGAACAACAATTAGTAAATAAAGCTGAGATTCATGATCTTGAACCACATATAAAACCATTTTACCATGCAGGCGTTTATTATCCTTATGCAAGACACGCAAGAAATCCAAAAAGAATTCTTTTAAAATTATTTGATTTATTTTTGAAAAAAGGTGGAAAATTTAACAAAGTAAATATTAAAGATATAAATTTTGATGAAGAAAAACCGGTCTTTAAAACTGAAACTCAAAGTTTTGTTTTTGATAAAGCAGTAATAGCTTGTGGAGCTTTTTCAAAAAAATTAACAGATAATCTAGGAGAAGAAATACCCTTAGATACAGAGCGTGGATATCATGTTCATTTTAAAAATTGCGATCATTTATTAAGTCGACCTGTAATATTTTCTAACCGTGGATTTGGAATTACACCGATGGAACAAGGTTTAAGAGTTGTTGGAACTGTAGAATTTGGTGGATTAGATAATCCATTATCTAAATCAAGAGTTAAAAATTTGATAAATAATGCAAAATATATGCTTGGTGATTTACCTGAGCATGAGGATGAGTGGTTAGGATTTAGACCAACTTTACCAGACTTTTTACCTGTTATGGGACCATCAAAAAATCATAAAAATATTTATTATTGTTTTGGGCATCATCATTTAGGATGGACTTTAGGTCCAATTTCTGGAAAGATTGTTTCAGGGATGATAGCGAACGAAAATACAAATTTAGATTTAAAACCTTATAGTTCGCTTAGATTTAGTTAAGTGACTAAAGATAATAATTTTTTAGCTTATTTATATCTATTTTTAACAGTAACTTTCTGGGCAGGAAATTTTGTAGTAGGTAAGCTTGCAAGTTTTTATGAAGTTCCACCTTTTTCACTAAATTTTTACCGATGGCTTTTTGCTTGGTTGATTTTAGCACCTTTTACAATTCCTGAAATATTAGAGAAAAGAAACTATATAATTAAAAACTATAAGCTTTTCATTGTTTTGGGAGTTACAAGTATTACAGTATTTAATTCAATTGTTTACTATTCATTAAATTTTACTCAGGTGATTAGTGGAGTTTTAATGATTTCAACGATACCTGTAATGATCATGTTGTTTTCATCAATTTTAAAAATTGAAAAGACAAATATTTTTCAAATTATAGGGGTCGTATTTTCTTTTGCAGGTGTAATTATGATTATTACAAAAGCAAATATAGAGATATTGAAAAATTTAGATTTTAATAAAGGGGACATAACCATGGTTATAGCAATGTTTTCATGGGCTTTATATTCTACATTGTTAAAAGGAAAAAAATATGAATTAACTCAAATATCATTACTTCAAGTAGTAATTACTTTTGGTTTAATATTTTTGATACCAGTTTATTTTATTGAATATCAAATTGGGTTTAGAATTAATTTAGAATTACCATTTATTTTAATTCTATCTTATGTAGTTTTGTTTCCAGGTTTGGCATCTTTTATTTTATGGATTAAAGGAATATCTATGATTGGTGCTAATCGATCTGGTGTTTTTTTACACCTAATGCCAATTTTGAGTGCAATAATGGCAATGATTTTTTTTAGTGAAAAATTTATGTTTTATCATATTTTAGGCGCTTGTTTTATTATTACAGGAATATTGTTATCAAATAAGAAAGTTAAAAATGCTTAAAGTTGCTATATTAGATGATTATCAAAATGTTGCTCAACAATTTGTAGATTTAGAAAAACTATCTGGAAAATATGAATTTAAGATTTTTAGCGAACCTTTTTTAGATGAAGCAGATGCAATTGATCAATTAGCTGATTTTGAAGCTTTATTAATAATGAGAGAAAGAACTCCAATCACAAAAAATTTAATTGATAATTTAAACGATTTAAAATTTGTAATTACAAGTGGATTACGTAATAGATCTATTGATTTAGAGGCTGCAAAGAAAAGAAAAATTATAGTTTGTGGAACAGATATAAATATCAACCCAACACCTGAATTAACTTGGGCATTAATTCTTGGCTTGGCTAGAAACTTTAAAGAAGAGTTTGATAATATGTATCAAGGATATTGGCAAACTACTATTGGTGTAGAACTTAAAGGAAAAATTTTAGGTTTGATTGGATTGGGCAGGGTAGGCAGTGAAGTTGCTAAAATTGGAAAAGCTTTTGGGATGCAAGTTATGGCTTGGAGTGAAAATCTAAACTTAGATAAGTGTAAAGAATTAGACGTGCTACCTTGTAGTAAAGAAGATTTAATTACAAATTCTGATGTTCTTTCAATACATGTTCAAGGAGGTAAAAGATACAAAGATTGCATTACTTTAAAAGAATTAGATAAAATGAAAAAAACAGCTTTTTTGATAAATACATCTCGTGGACCTATTGTAAATGAGGATGATTTAATTATTGCTTTATCTACTAATGTAATTGCAGGAGCTGGAATAGATGTTTATGACAAAGAACCTTTACCAGAAAATAACAAACTTAGATTTTTACCAAATGCATTGCTTACTCCACACATTGGTTATGTTACAGCTGAAAATTATAGTATTTTTTATAATCAAATGATTGAAGGCTTAGAGGCTTGTGTAAATGGCAAGCCCATTCGAGAAATAAAATAATTATTTTTTTTTAATAAATGCAATAAAGGAATCTTTTTGAATTCCTTTATGCAATGAAATCTCTAGAATATTATTAAAACAGTAATTTTGAAATTTTTTGTCAAAGAAATTTGACTCAAAATTTTGTTTAGTTTTTAAATTTTCAAAAATTTCATCAATCTTAAGTGAAATAGGCAATGAGTCATCAAGATGTGAGTAATATTTATAATGATTAAAATCTTCAATTATATAAAATCCACCTGGTTTAACTTTTAAAAAAAAATTTTTAAAATTAATTAGAATATCAGAATAGATATGTGACGCATCATCAATAATAATGTCAAAAGTTTCTGATTTTTTGTTAATTAGTAACTTTTCAAAATTTTTAAGATCTTTAGCATTTCTGGTATCGCAATAAAAAAAATTAATTCTATTAGATTTAAATTGAAATTTGTAATTTCGATCTAAACAAAAAATTATTGCTTTACTAAAATAATAGTAAAATGCTGCTATAGAAGCACCTTTCCATGTACCAATTTCTAATAATTTGATTTCTTTATTTCTTAAATTACTTAAGTGAAATTCATAAAACTTAGCATAACCATGTCCTATTAACTTTTGATGTGATTTATTTAAACTTTTGCTATAAGGGTCCCTAACAGCTGAGCCTTTATCAGTTTCAAAGTGATTAAATAATTCATTCAATGACAAAATATCTAATTTATTTAAATCTAAATTTATTTTTCTTTTAAATTTAAATATTAATTCTTTATAAAGTTTTATAATTCTTTTTTTCATATATAAATATTCATCATATAACTGTAAAATAATTATAATAATAAAATTGATTTATATACAACTTACTAATTTACTAAAATTAGTTTTATTTGAAAATGGAACTGCCAGTAATTAATCATAAGGATTATTTTGCTAAAATTGGTGATGATCATAAATTTCCAATAAATAAATTTGGTGAATTAGCAAAGTATTTAATTAAACAAAAAGTAGTTAAGGAGTTTTATAAACCTTATGCTTGTTCATTTGAAACATTGAGTTATGCACATTCAAAAAATTATATTTTAGATATTCAAAATAAAACTTTAAGCAAAGATGGAGTAAAAAAAATTGGATTCCCACTAGTCGACAGTGTTGTGCAAAGATCTTTAGTTGCAACAGGTGGAACTGTTCTAGCATCTAAACTTGCAATAAAATATGGTATCTCATGTAATACTGCAGGCGGCAGTCACCACGCGAACTATGATGGAGGTGCGGGCTATTGTGTATTTAATGATGTTGCAGTTGCTTCACATTATTTACTTAATAGAGGTCTAGCTAATAAAATTTTAATCGTTGATTTAGATGTTCATCAAGGAAATGGTAATTCAGAAATTTTTAAAGATAATAGAAGTGTTTTTACGTTTAGCATGCATTCAAAAACCAATTATCCAGCAAAAAAATCAAATAGCAATTTAGATGTAGAACTTGAGGATAACTTAGAGGATGATGCTTATATAAAGACTCTCAAACATTATTTAAAAGAGCTTAATCAAGAAAATTTTGATTTTGTTTTTTATATTGCTGGCGTAGATATTCATTTTAATGACCGATTAGGAAAATTAAAAATCTCTGACAAGGGCATTCAATTAAGAGATGAACTTGTGGTAGAAAACTTTTTTTCTAGACGAATACCATTTTGTGGGGTTTTGGGTGGTGGTTATAATAAAGATTTTAATAAACTTATTGAATTACATTCAATGTTACATCAATCTTGTGCTAAATATATAAGTTCATGACGAAAAAAATAAATCCAAATTTAACTGCTGAGCAAAAATTAATTTTATTTGAGGAAGGCACTGAACGTGCTGGATCAAGTGAACTTAATCATGAAAAAAGGGAAGGAAGTTTTCATTGTGCAAACTGTGGTGAAAAATTATTTGACTCAAAAACAAAATATGAGAGTGGATCAGGCTGGCCTTCTTTTTATGAATCTTTACCTGATGTATTTGAAACCAAAACAGATCACCACATAGGTTACGCAAGAACTGAATATCATTGTAAAAAATGTGGAGGCCATCATGGACATATATTCGATGATGGACCTGAGCCTACAGGAAAACGATTTTGTAACAATGGGGTATGTTTAGTTTTTAAACCTAAAAGCTAAATTTAATGTTTGAAAATATTGATATTGAGAAAGTTAAAGAAGAGCTCAGAAATCATTCAAAAAATTATAAAGAAAATTTCGGTAAAATTGAAAAGTTTATAGAAACTGAAATACAAGAAATATTAAATCTAAAAAAAAACAATAAATCTATAATTCCAGAAATTAGTATTAATGAGATAGATCAAAAAAAAACAAAGGTAATAGAAGATATAAAAAAAAGAGGTTGTGTAATAATCCGAGATGTTTTTGACGACAAATTTATTGAAAATTTAAACTTTCAACTAGAGAAGTATATTGATGAAAATAATTATTATGAAGATCAAAAGAAGAAAACTGATCTAGATAAATATTTTAGTGATCTTAAATCAGGTAAACCTCAAATATATGGTCTTTATTGGTCTAAAGCACAAATAGAAATAAGACACTCAGAGCAAATGGCTAAAGTAAAAAAATGGCTTAATAATCTTTGGTTATTTGAAAACCCTGAATATAAAGTTTTTGATCCAAATAAAGAATTGTCTTATGCAGATAGAATAAGAAGAAGAGAGCCAGGTGATGATACTTTGGGACTTTCTCCTCATTGCGATGCTGGATCTATTGAAAGATGGACTGACAGTCATTATCAAAAAATTTATAGAGATATTTTTTCTGACAACTTTGAAAAATATAATCCATTTGAAGCAAAGTATAGAGATAGAACAATAGAGTTTGAGTCCCCTGCAGTTGCACATGTATTTAGAACATTTCAAGGTTGGACAGCTTTAACTGAACAAGGTCCTAATGATGGAACTTTACAATTAATACCATTATCAAAAGCAATGTCATATGTTTTAACAAGAGCATTACAAGATGATGTTCCCAAAAAAGAGTTATGTGGATCGAAACTTGGAAGAGCGTTATCTGTTAACAAAGATTATCATTCATTACTTTTAAAAGGACTAATTTCTATTCCAAAAATGAAACCAGGTGACACAATTTGGTGGCATCCGGATGTAATTCATGCTGTAGAAGATAAACATTCAGGAAAAAATTATTCGAACGTTATTTATGTTGGTGCAACACCTTACTGTAAAAAAAACCTTGATTATACAATAAAACAATCAAAAAAATTTTTAGAAGGAAAGAGTCCACCAGATTTTGCAGCTGAAGATTATGAAATTAATTATAAAGATAGAGTTAAACTAAAAGATTTAAGCTCTTTAGCTAAGAAACAATTAGCTTTAGAAGAATGGAATTAATTATTTAAAAGATCTTGAAGTTTATTTTCTTTTTCTAATGCTCTTACTTCATCATAACCACCAATATGCTGGTCATCAAAAAAAATTTGTGGAATAGTTCTTTTTCCATTAGCTTTTTTAATCATTTCATCCATCGCTCCATCAACTTTTGAAATATCAATTTCATTATAAGGCGCATTATTTCTAGTTAATAATCTTTTTGCAGCCTCACAATAATTACACAGTGGACCTGTATACATGGTAATCTTTTTCATGAACTATAGATAGTCACCTTTTTTAATTTTACTAGCTATTTCTTTTCTAGAATATTCAAATTTTTTTCGATGTTTTATACTTTTTTGATTTACTCTTTTTCTCCATAACCTGAAAGATGATGGTTTTAGAGATCTTCGCATAATCTTAATCACATCAGATTCTTTCTTTCCTGTTTTTTTTTCAATTTCCTCGAAAGTGATCCTATCTGCCCAGGCTGCCCAAATGATCCAATCCGGATCGTCCATTTTGGGCTCCGGATTTTTGACTCTGGTAATTGGCCTGTGACCTTTTTTTTTCATAAATCCTTTATATTTGAAAAAAATATTTAATGCATTTTTTTTAGCCTCTGATATTATGTTTTAGATAGTCCTTCTTAGCCATCTTTAGCTCCCGGTTTTTAAGGACTATCTTTTTTTATGCTCCCCCTAGATTTTATACTTTATTTACAGATAATTATTTTTTTATTTATTACACCCGGAACTCCTAGGATTGTAATTATCTCCTATTCAATGAATTATGGAGTTGGAAAATGTATATGGTCTGCATTAGGTGATGTAACTGCAAATTTGATTCA